>JAUZEX010000188.1 GCA_030838815.1 Actinomycetota bacterium | reverse complement strand
AACGCCGGTTCGGATCAGCCCAGGTGTTTGCGGAGGAACTCCAGGGTGCGGATCCAGGCCTGGCGGGCGGCGTCCTCGACGTGGGCGTCGGGCTGCGTGTCGACAAAGAACCCCGCGCCGGCGCCGGGGTAGGTGAACATCTCGACGGTCACGCCCGCCCCGCCCAGGGCGGACTCGAGCTCCGCCACGGCCTCTGGCGGGGCGCCGGGGTCGGCCTCGCCGTAATGGCCCTGCACGGCGGCGGTGAGGCGCGACCAGTCGGGTGGCTCGGGGGTGTCGGGGACCACGCCGTAGTAGGCGGCGACGGCGGCGACGTCGTCCGGCCGGTGGGCGGCCAGCCACAGCGCCAGCCCCGACCCGGTCGAGAAGCCGATGACGCCGAGGCCGTGGCCCCGGACGGCCGGGTGCGGTTTGAGCAGCTCGATGGCGCCGGCCAGGTCGGCCGCCGTCTCGCCGTTGCGAAGCTCGGGCGCCAGGGCGGTGAAGCCCTCGGTGGCGAGCAGATCGCAGACCCGCTCACCGTGCTCGGCCCGGCCCGGTTCGGTGATCACGATGAGCGCCGGGCCAGCCCCCATCTCCGGGGTGGCCAGGTAGCCCGAGGTGGCGCCGACGGCGATGGTCTGTCCCATGGTGGAAGGGATACCCAGCGGAACCGTCCCTAGAACTGTGGCATTCAGTGCCACTTTCGTATTAGGGTTCCAACCGTGACGATTACGACGAGTCGGGCCACCAGACATCTCAGCCCCGCCGACGAGATTCTCCACGTGCTGCTGGGAACCGAGGCGGGCCGTCAGGACCCGTACCTCCTCTACCGGGCGCTGCGCGACATCGCGCCGCTGTTCCGCAGCGAGCTCGACGGGCACTGGTACGCCTCCCGCTACGACGACTGCAAGGCGATCCTGGTCGACCCCCGGGCCGGCCGGGGCCCGGGCATGGTCACCCGCTACGGGCAGAACCCGGCCCTGGCCGAGCGGTTCGTCCGCCGCATGAAGATGACCATGATCATGCAGAACCCGCCGGAGCACACGCGGCTGCGGGGAGTCGTCAGCCGGGCCTTCACGCCCCGCCGGGTGGCCGGGCTCGGGGAGCGGATCCTCGCCCTGCTCGATCCGATGCTCGACCGCATGGCCGAGGCGGGCGAGGTCGACTTCATGGCTGCCCTCGCCTTCCTGCTGCCGGTGTCCGTCATCGGCGAGCTGGTCGGCGTGCCGGCCGAGGAGCGGGAGCAGTTCCGGGAGCTCGTCCGCATCACCAACCGGGCCTCGGAGGTCGGCGCCACGACCGCCGACCTCGAGGCCGCGGACCGCGCCATCGAGTATCAGGACGCCTACTTCGCCGATCTCGTGGCCCGGAAGCGCAAGGAGCCCGACGACGCGCTCCTCTCGGCGCTGATCGAGATCCACGACTCCGGCGGCCCCCTGTCGGAGCAGGAGATGGTGGCCACCGGGCGGCTGCTGTTCGGCGCCGGGTTCGTGACCACCACCAACCTGATCGGGAACGGGATGGTCACGTTCTTCCGTCACCCGGGCGAGATGGCCCGCTTCTGGGCCGATCCCCATGGCCTGGCGGTGACGGCCGTGGACGAGATCCTCCGCTACGAGAGCGTGGTGCAGACCAACGGGCGGTGGGTGTTCGAGCCGATGGAGCTGGGCCCGGAGACGGAAACGGAGAAGATCGACAGCGGCGAGGTGGTCATCCCGCTCGTCGGTGGGGCCAACCGCGATCCCGAGCGCTTCCCCGACCCGGAGCGCTTCGACGTGGCCCGGAAGGGCGAGATGCCGCTCAGCTTCGGCTGGGGCATCCACCACTGCCTGGGGGCACCGCTGGCCCGGCTGGAGGCGCAGACGGTCTTCACCCGGCTGGCCGAGCGGTTCGCCCGGATCGAGCTGGCGGGGCCCATCCCCCGGTTCTCGACCACCTTCCTGCGGGGGGTTCCCACGCTGCCGGTGCGGGTCACACCCCGGTAGCCGATCGCTTTCCGACGACAGGGGAGTTCAACCCCCGTAGATTGAGGCCGTGGGAGTCGGGTCCACGGGTGCCGAGCGGCCGCTGGCGGTCCTGCTGATCGAGGACAGCCGCACCGACGCCGAACTGATGGAGTCGATGCTCTCGCTGAGCTCCGCCCCCCGCTTCGACGTCACGGTGGTGGGGACCCTGGCCGGCGGGCTGGCCTGGCTGGCCCGGCGCACTCCCGACGTGGTCGTCCTCGACCTCACGCTGCCCGACAGCGAACGGCTCGACACCTACCGGGCGGTCCGCAACCGCAGCCCCGACGTCCCCGTGGTGGTGGTCACGGGACTGGAGGAGTCGGGCCTCGGGCAGGCGGCCGTGCAGCAGGGAGCGCAGGACTTCCTGACCAAAGGCACGGCCACCGGGGCGAGCCTGGCCGAGAAGCTCGTCTACGCCATCGCCCGGGCCCGCCACGCCGGCGTCCGTGCCCTGCGCGATCCGCTCACCGGCCTGGCCACCAGCCCGCTGCTCGGCGAGCGCATCGCCGAGGGGCTGGCCCGGACGGAGCGGGAGAAGCGCTACGTCGCCGTGCTGGACGTGGGCCTCAACGACTTCGCCGGCATCGATTCCCGCTACGGGCCCGACTCCGGCGAGGAACTGCTGGCCGCGGTGGCGGAACGCCTCTGCGAGGTCTTCCCGCCGCCGACGGCCCTGGGCCGGGTGGCGGTCGACGAGTTCGCCGCCGTGCTGGAGGGGCTGGCCCGCCCGTCCAACGCCGAGCGGGCCGGGCAGCGCGTCCTCGGCGCCCTGGCGCCGGAGTTCAAGCTCGGCATCGGGACCCACCGGCTGTCGGCCAGCATCGGGATCGCCCTCGGCCGGGTGCCGGCCGATGGACCGACGCTGCTGGAGCGGGCCCGGGCGGCCATGGCCGCCCAGCGCCGCCAGGGCGGCCAGGGCATCCGGATGTCGGAACGGGCGTAGCCCGGGCCCTTCCACCAAGGCCAGGTCGACGGTCGATTTCTGAATATCGGGTCGAGGATCACTACCGAAGCCGAACGCCGGTTTCTCGCCTTTCCAGCTTGGGGGGATTTCTTTTGGTGATGCAACTTCTTATGCTTACGTAGGTAATGTCCGGCAATTGGTCAGGCGATCTTCTGTAATTGTCGCCTTACACATTCAGGCATTTCCGCGAAAGCAGGCTCACAAAATGGGGCGTTCGTCGAGGGCTGGTCGAGTCGCGGCCGCAGGACGACTGGTCACGACGGTGATCTTCATCGCCGGTGCGGCCTTCGGTGAGCTGTCGCCGCCGGCCGACGCCGACCTGGCCGCCGCCCGGCCCGCGGTGCCCGACCTCGCAGCGCTGTGCGGGACCTTCAGGGTGATCCGCCCCCCCGACGGCCGGGCGCTGTGCACGCACGGCCCCGATCCGGCGCCTCCCGGCGTCGACTTCCACGTTCCCCGGCCGCCGATCGCTCCCGGCCGGGCCGACGGTCTGCTCTTCCCCGATCCTCCCGGTGACGCTCCCAGCCGGGCGGCGGCCACGCCCGGGATCGGCTGCTACGGGAACGGTCAGGACGGGAACCGCGTGCAGGCCATCTACGCCTTCCCGTCCGACCATCCGGACCGCTACGGCCAGATGGTGCCGTCCATCCGGCAGTGGGCGGCCGAGACCGACGCCGTGTACCAGTCGAGCGCGGCCCAGACCGGAGGCACGCGCCGGATCCGCTTCGTGACCGACGGGAGCTGCAACCTCGAGGTCACCCGGGTCGCCCTCTCCGCCCAGGGGGACGACTCCCTGGACACGACCATCGCCGAGCTGGCCGCCCAGGGTTACAGCCGCTCCGACCGCAAGTACCTGGTCTGGATGGACTCCACGGAGCTGTGCGGGATCGGCACCTACTACATCGACGACCGGCCGACGGCCGACAACTTCAACAACGGCCGGTCCGGCATCCCGGGCTCGGTGTCCCGGATCGACGCCGGGTGCTGGGGGCTCGGCTCCCGGGGCCAGTCGGTCGAAGCCCACGAGCTGATGCACAGCCTCGGGGCGGTCCTGCCCACTGCGCCCAACTCCACCACCAACGGTCATTGCAGCGACGACGACGACCGCATGTGCTACGCCGACGGCAGCCCGCTGCTGGTCCTGCGCTTCGTCTGCAACACCGACCAGGAAGCGCTCTTCGACTGCCACCACGACGACTACTTCAACACCGCGGCGCCGGCCGGCAGCTACCTGGCCACCCACTGGGACGCCGCCAACAGCTCCTTCCTGTCGACCACATTCTCCAGCCCCACCCTGTCGGTCGCCGACGGGCTGGTGACCGAAGGAGATTCGGGCACCACGCCCCTGACCTTCACGGTCACGCTGTCAGGGGCCGACTCCCGGCCGGTCACGGTCAGCTTCGCCACCGCCGATGGCTCCGCCCGGGCTCCGGATGACTACCAGGCCACCAGCGGCAGCCTCACCTTCAACCCGGGGGAGGTGTCCAAGACGGTGACGGTGGCGGTCAAGGGCGACACGCTGAACGAGACCGACGAGACGTTCTCGCTGGTGCTCAGCAGTCCCGCCAACGCCGTCCTCGGCCGGGCGCAGGCCTTCGGGACGATCGTCGACAACGAGCTGACCCCGCAGGGGTACTGGTTCGTGGCCGCCGACGGCGGGATCTTCGCCTTCGGCAACGCCGGCTTCTTCGGCTCCACCGGCAGCCTCCGCCTCCGCCAGCCGATCGTCGGCATGGCCGCCACCCCGTCCGGGAACGGCTACTGGCTCGTGGCCGCCGACGGCGGCATCTTCGCCTTCGGCGATGCGCCCTTCTACGGCTCCACCGGGAACATCCGCCTGAGCCAGCCCATCGTCGGCATGGCCTCGACCCCGTCCGGGAAGGGCTACTGGTTCGTCGCTCGCGACGGGGGCGTCTTCGCCTTCGGCGACGCCAAGTTCTTCGGCGCCGCCGGCGGCCCTGCCTCGCCCGTCGTCGGCATGGCCGCCAGTCCCTCCGGGAAGGGCTACTGGTGCGTGGCCCGCGACGGCACGGTCTACGGCTTCGGCGATGCCGCCGGTCTCGGGTCGGCGCCCAAGGGGGCGCAGGCCGCCGGGCTCGTGCCGACCCGGAGCGGGAACGGCTACTGGGTGGCGGACGCCACGGGCGCCCTGTACGCCTTCGGCGACGCCCGGACCTTCGGGGGGACGGGCAATCTCTCCCAGCCCGTCGTCGGCCTCGCCGCCAGCCCCAAGGGCGGTGGCTACTGGTTGGTCGCCCGGGACGGAGGGATCTTCTCCTTCGGCGACTCGCGGTTCTTCGGATCCACCGGCAACATCCGCCTGAACCAGCCGATCGTGGGAATGACGGCCCCCAGCCGTCTCTGAACCGGTGGCGATACGGCCCTGGTATTGAGCCAATCCGCCGGGCCATCGCCGTCCGTGCGGTCGGATATCCCTCCTGCGGGTTTGCCGCATAGAGCCGTCACAGCTTGCGGTGGTCCCACGTGACCGTTTTGACAGCGTCGACGAAGACGGCGACCCGTTTTTTGGCCTCGTTCTCCACCCCGGCCCGGGAGGAATGGGTCATGTCGCCCTGGTAGCGGCGGTACAGGGCCTCACCGACCCGGTAGACGGTGTCGTAGTCGTCGTGGAGCTCGGCCCGGCCGGCGATCGACACGCCCCGGAGCTCGCCGTACTGCTCCCCGGCCTCGAGGAGGCACGTCAGGCGCGGATCCCGGCGCAGGTTGGCCGTCTTCTGCGACTTGGCGTAGGTCCACAGGGCGATCCGGCCGTCGATCACGGCGAAGAACATCGGCACCAGATGAGGGGCGCCGTCGGGCCCGATCGACGCCAGTTGCACGGTCCGCTCCGAGGCGAGGAACTCCTCCACCTCGGCGTCCGTCATACGAATGCGCTCCCGCTGGCCGGCCATGGCCGAAAATCCTGCCAGAGGCGCGGTTGATTTCCCGCTCCCGGGGCCACTGACCGGGCGGAAGGGGGAGGACGAGGTCGATGCAGGCGGAGCGGTACCCGACCGAGGGCGCGCTGCTGGCCGGCGCCGCCGGGGGCGACCCTGACGCGGTCCGGGCCCTCATCGACTCCGTCGGCCCCGTCGTCTACGGCTTCGTGTTCGCCCGGGTGGGAGGTGACGAGCCCACCGCCCAGGACCTGCTCCAGGAGAGTCTCATTGAAGCGCTGCGCTCCGCACCGACGTTCCGAGGCGACGCCTCGCTGCGGACGTGGGTGTGCGCCATCGCCCGCCGCCGGCTCGCCCGCCACTACGAGGCGGAGCGCCGCCAGGCCGTGGCCGAGAGCGGCCTGGCCCTCCTGGGCGGGATCGGCCTGGCCGGCCCGTCAGGCACCAGTGGCGACGAGCTCGAGCGCCGGGACGAGATCGTCCGGGCCCTCGGCCGCCTCCCCGCCGTGCACCGCCAGGTGCTGGTCATGAAGTACCTCGACGACCTGTCGGTGTCGGCCATCGCCGACGAGCTCGGCCGCTCCCCCGTCCAGGTGCAGTCCCTCCTCCAACGGGCCCGCGACGGCCTCCGCCGCGCCCTGGAAGGAGACCCCGGTGCGGACTGACGGCCCCGACCTCCCCCCCACCGGCGACCCGGCACCCCCGCCCGACGGCCCCGAACTCCCCCCCACCGGCGCCCACGGGCCCACGCCTGACGGCCCCGATCTCCCGCTCGCCGGGCTCGACGCCGAGCGTCCGCTTTCGCCCGAGCTGCGGGCCCGACTCGAGTCGGCGCTGGTGGCGGCGGTCGCCGGCGGCCTGCCGGTCCCCGCCGACGAGGACGCCCTCGACGCCCCCCGTGCCCTCCCCGAGGCCGTCCGCACCCGGCTGGAAGCGGCCCTCCTGGCCCAGGCCGCGACCCCCGCCGCCGCGGCGGGTAGCGGTTTCGGGGCGGAAACCGCTGGGACGGAGGCGGCGGGGGTCGTCACGTCGCTGGCGGGGCGGCGGACGCGGAAGGTCGTGGCCGCCTGGTCGGCGGTGGCGGCCGTGTTGCTCATGGTCGTGGCGGTGGCGGGGCTCGCCAGCCGGGGGCACCCGGGTTCGCAGAACCTGGCCGCGGGCGGGCCCACGACCACGACGGCGGGGACGCCGGCGTCTCTCCCCTCGGACGCCGGCGTCACCGCCGAAACGACGTCGCCGGCCCCGGCGGCAACGGCGGCGACGGCCACCACCCGGGCGGCGACGCCCGCCCGGCCGGGCCCGTCCATGACGACCGGCCTCCCGGCCGGGCCCGCCACGCAGACCACGGCGCCGGTGACCCCGGGCTCGACCAGGCCGTCCACCCCGTCCGCGCCGACCACGACCACCCCGGTCAGCCCGGGCGCGGGCCAGCCCGCCACCGCCGACCCCGGCCCGGCCCCGCCCTTCTACAACTCAGCCCCCAACGGCGACGCCGCCAGCCCGGCGCCGGCCATGTCCTCCCAGCCAGGTGGCGCGGCGCCGAATCATGGAGCCCAGCCCCAGCCCCAGAAGTCGACCGCTCCGCCGGCGTCCGGCCCGCCGCTGCGGGTCGGCATCATCACCGGCGACGCCGCCCAGGAGGCCGGGTTCCGGGCCTACGTCGACCAGCTCAACCAGAGCGGCGGCGTTCGGCAGCACTCCATCGAACTCGTCCCGGTGAGCGCCGGGGCGCCGGCGGCCGACACGATCGCCACCGTCAACCTGGGGGCCCACACGGTGGCGGGGCCCGGCGGGGCGCCGGGCTGGGCCACCGGCCCGCTGCTCGAGACCCTCACCGCGACCGAGAACCTGCTCCCCGGCAACGGCGCCGTCTTCTCGTTCGCCAGCCCGCCGGAGCGCCAGGGCCACCTGGCCGCCGATGCGCTGTTCCCGTCGGCGGTCACGAGCAAGCCGGCACCCACCGCCGTCATCTACGCCGCGTCTTCGGGCCCGCTGTCCGACGTCGTCCCGGCCGCCATGGAGGCCGTCCTCAAGCAGCGGGGCCTGAAGGTCACCGTCGTGACCTACGACCCGGCCCTGAAGAAGACCGGCCTCGTGGCGGGGGCCGACGCCGCGCTCCTCAGCCTCGATCCCGCCGCCGCCCGGGCCTGGGTGACCCAGGCCAAGGGGGCGAGCTACCGGCCCGCCAGGGGCGTGGCCGGGATCTACTCCCTGGCCGACGAGACCCTCGCCCCCGACCTGCCGGAAGGAACCCGGGTGATCTCGCCCTACGTCGTCCCCGGCGGCGACGAGGGGCAGGCCATCCGCTCGATCCCCGAGGGAACCTCCGCCCCCGTCCTGCACGGTTGGGTCACGGCCAAGGCGCTGGCGGCCGCCATCTGGCGGACGGGCGCCGACACCCCGGCCGAGCTCCAGTCGGCCCTCGAAGGGCTGGCCGGCTGGTCGCCGGGCCTGGCCCCGGCCTACGAGACCCGCTCCGGCACCCGCTCCCGGACCCCTGAAGGGGTCCTGTTCCAGGTCCAGTCCGGGGCCTACGTCGCCCAGGGCGGCTTCCGCCGCGATTCGTTCTGAC
>JAUZEX010000185.1 GCA_030838815.1 Actinomycetota bacterium | reverse complement strand
ACATGTCAGATTTTCAAGGCGTGCGAATACCATCGGGAGGTGACTGAAGTGACCACGCGGCGGTCGGCCCGGGCGGAGGTGCCGAAGCGCCGCAACGTCCGGGAGGACATCTATGCCGCCGCCCTGGCCTCCTTCGAGCGCCACGGCGTCCGCCGCACCCTGATGGAGGACGTCGCCCGGGAGGCCGGCGTCTCCCGCCCGGCGATCTACTACTACTTCCCCGACAAGGACGCCCTCGTCCTCGAGGTCATCGTCCGCCAGGTGCGGGAGATCCACCGCCGGATCCGGGAGTGCATCCGGGTCGAGGACGGGCTCGAAGCGATGATCGAGGCGTCGCTCACCACCATCCGCCTGTCGGGCGAGAACCAGTACCTCCAGCTCCTGACCCAGCCCGACTCCGCCGGCCTCACCGCCCGCCTGGCCGAGTCCGACATCGTCATGGGGCTCCAGCGGGAGCTGTGGTACCCGATGCTGGAGGCCGCCCGCGACCGGGGCGAGCTGCGCACCGACCGCCACTTCGACGATCTCATCCGCTGGATCACCTTCCTCGAGTTCTCGCTCATCACCAGCGGCGACGTGTTCGGCTTCGCCTCCGAGGCCGACTGCCGCGAGGCCCTGGCGGCCTACCTGGTGCCTGCCCTGCGTCCGTGAAGGTCCTGCGCCCGTGAAGGTCCAGCGCCCGTGAAGGCGGTGCTGTTCGACTTCGGCGGGGTCCTCACCGAGCCGATGGGGCCGATGTTCGCCGCCATCGCCGCCACCGCCGGCGCCGATCCCGCCGAGCTGGCGTCGCTCCTCGTCGGCGCCTACGACGGCGACGACCACCCGCTCCACCGTCTCGAGCGGGGCGAGCTGACCTTCACCGAGCTGTGCCGCTGGGCCGGGGACGAGGGACGACGGCGGGGCTGGCAGCTCGACCTCGGGCCGATGATCGACCACCTGGAGGTCATCGGGCTGCGCCAACCGGTGCTCGACCGCGTCGCCGACCTGCGCCGCCGGGGCTACCGGACGGCGGTGGTGACCAACAACTTCAAGGAGATCACCGCCCTGTGGCGGGCCCGCGTCGACATCGACCGCCTCTTCGACACGGTCGTCGACTCCTGCCAGGTGGGGGTGCGCAAGCCGGACGCCGCCATCTATCGCCTGACGTTGGAGCGGCTGGGCGGCATGGCGGCGGAGGAGGCTGTCCTCCTCGACGACTTCGAGGCCAACCTGGCCGGGGCCCGGGCCATCGGCATGCACGGCGTCTTCGTCGGGACCGACACCGGAGCCGCCCTCGCCGAACTCGAACGCCTCCTCGACGAGAACCCCTAAAGGGTGCGGGGGCGGGTCACCTCCAGCAGGCCGTAGCCCGGCTCGCCGTCCCACTCCAATGCCACCATCGTCTCGAGGACGGGCCAGGCCGCACCGGGCCCGTCCGGCGTGTCGAGGTCGGCGCCGAAGGCGAACTCCCAGGGGATGAGCGCCGACCAGTGGTAGCGCTGGGGGAGCGTGCGGCCGGTGATCTGCGCCGGGCCATTCTCGGTATCAAGCAGGACGACGAACGAGCCGGGGTCGCCGTCCCGGCCCTGCCAGGCCGGCACCGACCGGACCTCGGCCGCCCGCAGCTCGGGGCCGAGGGCGACGTAGGCGGAGGCGAAGCGCTGGTCGGGCCGGGTGTGGGCGGCGAAGACCTGGAAGCCGCGCCCGCCGGCGAACTCGCCGTGGACCCAGGTGTGGGACAGCATCGGCCCGACGTCGCGGGGCCCGGTGCTGTGATCCCGGTAGCCGGCCCCGGCCAGGGTCACCGACCGGCCGCCGTAGCGGAGCGTCCCGGCGAACCGGCCGGCGTGCTCGTAGTGGACGTCGGCCCAGGTCTCGGTGTCCATGCCCTCGCCGAAACCCCACGGTGGCGTCGCCGGCTCGAACGTGAGGTCCAGCCGGACGGGAACGGTCGGTCCGTCCCGCAGCAGGCCCCGGGTCAGCTCCTCGGCGGTGGTGAGGCGGGCCACCCCGTCGTACCGGACCTCCCAACGCCGGAACGGCTCCCGGCACACGAAGGCCAGCGACGGTGAGGCGGGGCCGGCGGGGGCGCCCGTCCGCCCGTGGTCCTTCCCGACCAGTACCTCGCCCCCCGGCAGCGCCACGCCGAAGGCGCCCCGCCAGATCTCCGGGTCGTAGGGCATGCGGGCCAGGTGGTGGTAGAAGCCGACCCCGGCGGCGGGGTCGAAGCCGGAGAAGACGTAGTTCTCGCTCCAGTTGGGGACGTCGGCCGGCTGGTGGGGCAGCTCGTGGTCGATCGCGGTCTGGGTGGTCATGGAGTGACGGGTCTCCAACCCGGGGCACAGGAGAACTGGTCGTCGCTCAACGGCTTGAACTGCCCGCCGACGACCTTGACGGGCACGACGCACTGGTTGGTGGCGACGTGGCCCTGGCCCTTGACGAAGGCCAGGGGCGGGAAGATTCCGCCCACCGTCTCGCCCCGCAGGGCATAGAGGGCGTCGAGAAAGTCGGCGCTCGTGGGGTTGGCCGGGAAGCGTCTGGCCAGCACCTCGATGAGCTTCCCCGACCCCCACATCTCGGCCCCCAGCGTCGACAGCTCACCGCCGGGGACGAAGCGCTCCATGGCAGCCCGGTAGCCGGCCATCCGGGGCGACGTCGACCACGGCACGGTGCTCGAGGCCACCACCGTCCCCTCCACGTCATCGCCGCCGGAGTGGATGAAGCGGGGCTCGTAACCCGCCGTCGGCGTCGACACCTGGGGGTGGTAACCCTGCCGGTGGGCGGAGCGCAGGATGCGGACGATGGTGGCGTTGTCGGCGACGACGATGATGGCATCGGCGCCGGCGTTGCGGGCCGAGAGGACTTCGGCCGTGTAGTCGGGCTGGGCGAGCGACATCTGCACCTCGTGCACCACCTGCACGCCGACCGGGCCGGCGAGGCGCTTGATCCCCTCCGCGCTCTGGGGGCACGACGCCACCTCCCGGCAGTAGAAGATCGACAGCTTGCGCTTGTCGGTCATGCCGACCAGCGGCGCCAGGTGGGCCCAGGCCAGCCCGGTGGTGGAGCCGATGCCGGGCTGGAACGCCATGGGGCTCTCGTCGACGGCCGGGTTGCACTCGCAGAGCCCGATGATCGGGATCTGCTGCTGCTCGAGGTAGGGCGTGATGGCCTGCAGGGTGGTGGGGGCGGGCACGGTGTAGAACGCCTGCACCTTGTCCTGCTCCACCATGCGGTGCACGAGGGTCTGGGCCTTGGCCGGGTCGCCGCCGTCGTCGCCCATGATCAGGCGGACGGGGTGGCCGGCCAGCCCGCCCCGGGCGGTGACGTCGGCCACCCAGGCCCGGGCCCCGAGGAAGAACGGCGCCATGGTGGCGCCGAGGACCCCGCTCTGGACGCCGACGGACCCGAGGCGGATCTCGGCCCCGGTGGGGCCCGGCGCGGGGCCGGCTCCCGGGCCGGGGGAGGGCGCGGCCGGCCGGCCCGTCCCGCCCGATCCGGTGCCGCCGGCCGCCGACCCTGCGCCGGCCCGGGTGCCGGACGGCCCTCCGGCGGCCGAGCCCGACGAGCCCGACGAGCCAGCGTCCGCCCGCCCACCCGCACCGGACGAGGGCCGTCCGGGACCGGCCGCCCCGGCCGGGGCCGAGCTCTCCGAGCCGCGGCCCGATCCGGAGGCGCCGTTGCGCCCGGACCCACCGTTCGACTCCGACCCGCCGCCCAGACCCGCGCCGGCGGCGGCTGCGCCGGTGGCTCCGCCCCC
>JAUZEX010000177.1 GCA_030838815.1 Actinomycetota bacterium | reverse complement strand
TCTACGCCGAGGAAGTCCTCTGTCTGGCGCTGGCCAGGAGGCTGAAGAAGCCGGTGCGCTGGACGGAGGAGCGGACCGAGAACGCCCAGGCGACCATCCACGGCCGGGGCCAGATCCAGCACATCGAGCTGGCCGCCGACGAGAACGGCAAGGTCACCGCGGTCCGGGTCAACCTCATCGCCGACATGGGCGCCTACATGCAGCTCGTCACCCCGGGCGTCCCGCTGCTGGGGGCCTTCCTCTACCACGGCGTCTACGACGTGCCCGCCTACTCGTTCTCGTGCCGGTCCGTGTTCACCACCATGACGCCCACCGACGCCTACCGGGGTGCCGGGCGGCCCGAGGCCACGTACGCCATCGAACGGGCCATGGACGCCCTCGCCCGCACGGTCGGCCTCGACCCGGCCGAGATCCGCCGGCGGAACTTCATCCCCGCCGACGCCTTCCCTTACAGCTCCGCTCCCGGACTCGTCTTCGACAGCGGCAACTACGACGGTGCCCTCGACAAGGCGCTGGACATGGTCGGCTACGACACGCTCCGCAAAGAGCAGCGGATGCGCCGGGAGGCGGGGTCGAAGACGCACCTCGGGATCGGTCTGTCGACCTACTGCGAGATGTGCGGTCTGGCCCCCAGCCGGGTGCTGGCCGCCCTCCGGTACGGCGCGGGCGGGTGGGAGGCGGCCAGCGTCCAGCTGCTGCCGACGGGCAAGGTCCAGGTGACGACGGGCACCTCGCCCCACGGGCAGAGCCACGAGACGTGCTGGTCGCAGATCGTGGCCGACCGGCTCGGGGTCAGCCCCGACGACGTCGACGTCCTCCACTCCGACACCTCCATCTCGCCGCTGGGGATGGACACCTACGGCTCCCGGTCGCTGGCCGTCGGCGGCACGGCGGTGGCTTTGGCCACCGACAAGGTCATCGACAAGGCCCGCACCAGCGCCGCCCACCAGCTCGAGGTGGCCGAGGAGGACCTGGAGTTCGCCAACGGGGTGTTCGCCGTCAAGGGCACTCCCGACAAGGCCATACCGATCCAGGGGATCGCCTTCGCCTCCTTCACCGGCCACAACCTGCCCGACGGTATGGAGCCCAACCTCCGGGCCGAGGCGTCCTACGACCCGCCCAACTTCGTCTTCCCGTTCGGTACCCACATCTGCGTGGTGGAGGTCGACGAGGAGACCGGGGCGGTCAAGCTGCTCAAGTACGTCGCCGTCGACGACTGCGGCAACCAGGTCAACCCGATGGTGATCGAGGGTCAGGTCCACGGCGGCGTCGTGCAGGGCATCGCCCAGGCGCTGTTCGAGGAGGCCTCCTACGACGCCGACGGCAACCTGCTCACGTCGACACTGGCGGACTACCTCGTCCCGTCGGCGGCCGAGATGCCGAGCTTCGACCTCGGTTCCACGGTGACTCCCAGCCCCACCAACCCGTTGGGGGTGAAGGGGATCGGCGAGGCCGGCACCATCGCCTCCACCCCGGCCGTGATCAATGCCATCGTCGATGCCCTGTCGCCCCTCGGTGTGACCGAGGTCCGCATGCCGGCCTCCCCGCAGCGGGTGTGGGCCACGATCCAAGAGGCCCAGAACCAATCGAGAGGGGAGGCGGGGCGATGATCCCGGCTGCGTTCGACTACGTCCGGGCCGGCTCGGCCGAGGAGGCCATCTCGCTGCTCACCAGCCATGGCGAGGACGCCAAGCTGCTGGCCGGGGGGCATTCGCTGATCCCGCTCATGAAGCTGCGACTGGCGTCGCCGGCGGTACTGATCGACGTGGCCCGCCTCACGGACCTGTCGTACATCCGGGACACCGGCGACCACGTCGCCATCGGCGCCCTCACCCGACACCACGACATCGAAAACAGCGATGTGCTCAAGACCGAGGTGCCGATCCTGGCCCACGTGGCCGGGCTCGTCGGCGACCCCCAGGTCCGCCACCGGGGGACCATCGGCGGGTCGCTGGCCCACGGCGACCCGGCGTCGGACCTGCCGGCGGTGGTGCTGGCCCTCGGCGGCACGCTGGTCGCCAAGGGCCCCAGCGGGGAGCGGACGATCTCCGCCACCGACTTCTTCACCGGCTTCCTCGAGACGGCCCTCGCCCCCGACGAGCTCCTGACCGAGATCCGGGTGCCGAAGGTGGCCGGGGCCGGCTGGTCGTACCAGAAGTTCAACCGCCGGGCCCTCGACTGGGCCATCGTCGGTGTGGCGGCGGTCAAGAACGGCCACACCGGCGTAGCGCTGGTCAACATGGGGTCGACGCCGCTGCGGGCCACGGCCGTGGAGCAGGCCCTCAGCCAGGGCGCCTCGGTCGAGGACGCCGCCATGGCCGCCCCGGAGGGCACCGAGCCGCCGACCGACCTGAACGCCAGTCCCGACTACCGTCGACACCTGGCGCAGGTGCTCGTGCGGAGAGCCCTGCAGGAGGCCGGAGGCTGAAGCGCTGAAGAAGCCTGAGAGCGTCGAAGAGGTCAGCGAGGCCCTCGCCCGCCACGACTACCTGGCGGACGAGGGCCTCGCCACGGGCATCTTCCTGGCCCTGCGGCTGAGCCGGCCGATCCTGCTCGAGGGCGAGGCCGGCGTCGGCAAGACCGAGGTGGCCAAGGTCCTCTCCCGGTGGACGGGCGGCGAGCTTCTGCGTCTCCAGTGCTACGAGGGGATCGACGCCGCCCAGGCCGTCTACGAGTGGGACTACTCGCGCCAACTCCTCCACCTCCGGGCGGCAGAGGCGAGCCACGCCGAGGTCGTCGAAGACGAGCTGTACTCGGAGCGCTTCCTCGTGCGGCGGCCGCTGCTGCGGGCCATCGACTACCGGGCCGAGATCCCGCCCGTCCTCCTCGTCGACGAGGTAGACCGGGCCGACGATGAGTTCGAGGCCTTCCTGCTCGAGATCCTGTCTGACTACTCGGTGACCGTCCCCGAACTCGGCACGTTCCGGGCCGAGGTGCCGCCGGTGGTCGTGCTGACCTCGAACCGCACCCGCGATCTCCACGATGCCCTCAAGCGGCGCTGCCTGTATCACTGGATCAGCCACCCCGACTTCGAACGGGAGCTGGCCATCCTCCGGGTCCGGGCCCCGGAGGTGCCGGAGACGCTGGCCCGCCAGGTGGCGGCGGCGACCGAGGCCGTCCGGGCCTTCGAGCTCTACAAGCCGCCCGGTGTGGCCGAGACCATCGACTGGGCCCTCTCGCTGGCCGCCCTCGGCCGCACGACGCTCGACGAGCACACCGTCGAGGTCACGCTGGGGTCGCTGCTCAAGTACCGGGAGGACCAGGAGCGGGTGCGGACCCACGGAATGGCCGACATCGTGCGGACGGCCGTCCTGCGCGGTGCCTGAAGCCGAGCGGATCGCCGTCGCGTTCGCCCGGGTGCTGCGCGGCGCCGGCCTCGACGTCCCGGTCGGCCGGGCGGTCACGTTCGCCGAGGCCCTGACGCTCGTCGGGGTCGACCGGTCGGGCGCTGTCTACTGGGCCGGGCGCACGACGCTGCTGGCCCGTCCGGAGGACATCCCGGCCTACGACCGGGCCTTCGGCGCGTTCTGGAGGGGACAGACGGTGAATCTCTTCCAGACGAGCGCCCCGGTGGAGCTCACCATCGTCCTCGACACCGAGGAGGAGGCGCCGCCGGGCGAAGGCGACGAGCCCGCGGAGTCGGACGGGCCGACGCTCGTCGTACGCTGGAGCCGCCAGGAAGTGTTGCGCCACAAGGATTTCGCCGCCTACACCCACGCCGAGTTCGAGGAGGCCCGGCGGCTGATGGCCGACCTGCGCCTCCACGGCGCGCTGCGGCGCTCCCGGCGGAGGCGCCCGTCCCGCAAGGCCGAGGGCCGCCCCGACCTGCGCCGCACCGTGCGCCGTTCGCTCCGCTCCGGCGGCGAGCCGATCCGGCGGGCGTTCTCGCAAGCGGGGGAGCGGCCCCGGCGGATCGTCCTCATCTGCGACGTCTCGGGGTCGATGGAGCCCTACTCCCGGGCCCTGTTGCGCTTCCTGCACGCCGCCGTGGTCGGCCGGGGCCGCATCGAGGCCTTCGCCCTCGGCACCCGGCTCACCCGGATCACCCGGGAACTGTCGTCCCGCGACCCCGACGCCGCCCTGGCCAAGGCCGCCCGCTCGGTGCCAGACTGGTCGGGCGGCACCCGCTTGGGGGAGGGGCTGCAGGCCTTCAACGACCAGTGGGGCGTGCGGGGCATGGCCCGCGGGGCGGTGGTGGTGATCCTCTCCGACGGCTGGGACCGGGGCGACCCGGCGCTGCTGGCCGAGCAGATGCAGCGGCTGCAGCGGGTCGCCTACCGGACGGTGTGGGTAAATCCACTCAAAGCGTCACCGGGCTACGCTCCGTTGGCGGCCGGGATGGCGGCGGCCCTCCCGTTTGTTGACGAGTTCGTGGAGGGGCACTCGTTGGAATCCCTCCAGAAGCTGGCCGAGGTGATCTCGCGATAGCGGGGTCGTACGGGGGGAGGACGGCACGGTGAAGGAACTACTCGACGAGATCGCCCGCTGGCGTGAGGCCGGCAAGGGCGTGGCGCTGGCCCGGGTGGTCGGCACGGACGGGTCGGGACCCCGCGACCCGGGGGCGGCGATGGCCGTCAACGAGGACAGCGAAGTCGTCGGCTCCGTCTCGGGCGGCTGCGTCGAGGGCGCCGTGCTCACCGAGGGGCTCAAGGTGCTGGAGCGCGGCATCCCGAAGCTCGTCACCTACGGCATCGCCGATGATGACGCCTTTGCTGTGGGACTCACGTGTGGCGGCACCATTCACATCTTCATCGACGACTTCAACGACCCGATCGACGTCGCCATCGCCGAAGTGCTGCAGACCGGCGAGCCGGCCGCCCTGGCCACCGTCATCGAGGGGCCGGGTGCCGGTTGCAAGCTTCTGGTGCGGCCGGGCGACCAGCCGTCGATCGGCACGCTCGGGCATCCCGACCTCGACCGGGTCGTCACCCGCGACGCGCTCGGCGAGCTCGAGGCGGGGCGGACGGGCACCCGCAACTACGGGGTCCACGGCGAGGCCCGCCGGGAAGAGGGCGTGAAGGTCTTCATCGAGTCGTTCGCGCTGCCGCCGAAGATGGTGATCTTCGGGGCGATCGACTTCACCGCCGCTCTGGCCCGGCTCGGGCGCCTGCTCGGCTATCACGTGACGGTGTGCGACGCCCGGCCGGTGTTCGCGACCAAGAAGCGGTTCCCGATGGCCAACGAGGTCGTCAACGACTGGCCCGACCGCTTCCTGGCCGTCGTCGGGAAGGAGCTCGGGCCCCGGGACGCTGTCTGTGTGCTGACCCATGATCCGAAGTTCGACGTGCCGGCGATCATGGCCGCGGTCGAGACGAAGGCCGGCTACCTCGGTGTCATGGGGTCGCGCCGCACCCACGACAAGCGGCTGGAGCGCCTCAAGGAGGCGGGCCTCGACGACGACGGGGTCGCCCGGCTGATGTCGCCCATCGGGCTCGACCTCGGCGCCCGCACCCCGGAGGAGACGGCGGTGTCGATCTGCGCCGAGATCATCGCCAGCCGGACGGGCCGGGAGGCGCCCTCCCTGCGCGACAGCGAGGGCCCGCTCCACAAGCGTTAGGGGCCGCGGTCTGCGAGACTTCCGCCCGTGGGCGAGAGGCCACGTCGCGGCGGGATCTGGGTGCTGGCGGGGTTCTTGACCCTGCTGGTCGTCCCCGTCGCCCTCACCCATCCCGCCGCCCTGCTCGGAGCGCTGCCGGCCCTGTTCTGGATGCGCTACGCCCGGCAGAAGGATTCCGGGCGGCCCGAGCCGCCGGGGGCGCTGCGGCGCATGGCGATCGCCGGCGCCCTGGCCGTCGTGCCGGTGGGGATCGTCGAGGTGGTCGTCACCCAGATCTACCCGTCCGAGAGAACGCTGGCCGGCGCCCTCTTCACCGCCTTCGTGGTGGCCGGGCTCGTCGAGGAGTCCGCCAAGGCCCTCTGCCTCCGGCTCGTCGTCTGGAACCGGCCCGAGTTCGACGAGCGCCTCGACGCCATGGTGTACGCCGCCTGGGCCGGGCTCGGCTTCGCCCTCGTCGAGAACATCGGCTACCTGGCCGCGGCCGGGAGGGGCCAGTACGTCGGCATGTTCGTGGCCCGCTCCCTCTTCAGCGTGCCGTTGCACGCCTCGTGCGCCGCCATCACCGGTTACTTCGCCGCCCGCCGGCGCTTCGACGGGACCGGGCCGGGGATGGCCGGCGGGGTCGCCCTGGCGGTGGCCCTCCACGGCACGTTCGACTTCGCCGCCTTCCGGGCCGCCACCCTCGGCGAAAACGGGTCGGGGGCGGCGGGGATCTTCGCCCTCGTGTTCCTGGCCGCGTCGGTGGGCGGGATGGTGCTCGTGCGGCGGCTGGCCCAGGCCGCCCTGGCCGCCGACGACGCCGATCCCGCCCTGCCCGCCCGGGGGTCCTCGGCGGGCCCGATCCACCTGGCCGGCCTGCCCGCCGGCCCGCTGTCCGGCTGGCCGCCGCCGGCGGTGCCGCCTTCGCGAGGACCGTGGGCCGGCCGGTAAGGTGGCCGGTCGCCGGCCGGCCAGAGCCGGGCGGAACCCCTGACGGAGGCGCCCCATGGAGTTGAGCAACGAATTCGTCGTGCCCGTCGGAGTCGACGAGGCCTGGGTGCTGCTGACCGACGTCGAGCGCATCGCCCCCTGCATGCCCGGCGCCCAGCTGACCGAGATCGAGGGGGACGAGTACCGGGGCGTGGTCAAGGTGAAGGTCGGGCCGATCACCGCCCAGTACAAGGGCAAGGCAACCTTCGTCGAGAAGGACGACGCCGCCCACAAGGCGGTGTTGCGGGCCGAGGGGCGCGACACCCGGGGCCAGGGCAACGCCAACGCCACCATCACCGCCACGCTTGTCACAGAAAACGGCGGCACCCGCGTGACCGTCGTCACGGACCTGGCCATCACCGGCCGGGCGGCCCAGTTCGGCCGGGGCGTGATGGCCGACGTGAGCACGAAGCTGCTGGGGCAGTTCGTCTCCTGCCTGGAGAAGAACGTGCTCGGCGCGGGCGCCCCGGCGGCGGAGGCTCCGGCGGCGGAATCGGCCGCGACCGCAGCGGCGAGCGCGCCGGCCACCGAGACGCCGGCCGAGGTCGGCGCCAGCCGGGAGGGAGCGGCGGCCAGCGCCGCCTCCTCGTCGGCGCCGTCCGGGCCGACGACCCGTGAGCCGGGCGGGGCCAGCGACGCCGCCCTGGCCGGCGGGGCGAGCGGGAGCAACGGGTCGAAATCGTCGGACTCCGGGTCGGCCGCCACCGTGTCGAGCGGTCCCCGGCAGGTCATGTCCCGGCCGGCGGAGCCCGTCGACCTCCTGGGCACGGCCGGATCGCCGGTCGTCAAGCGGCTCCTGCCGGCGCTGGTCGGCGCCCTGCTGGCGTTCATCGTCGGCCGGCGCCTCCGCCGCTGGCGCCGCGGCTGACGGGCTGAGCCCATGATGCCCGCCGTCCGCCGCCGGTCGGGCCGGACCTGGCCCTCCTCCCGGCGGGCCCGGATGGCGATCGGGGCCAGTGCCGCGGCGGCGGGGACCATGGCGGTGGCGGGCGGCGTCGTCCTCGGCCGGGAGGTGCGCCGCTCCGGGCCGCGGGTGCTGATCGAGCGGGCCCGGCGGAGCCGGCGGATCGCCTTCCTGGCCGCCCGGCGGGCCTTCGCCCTCGCTCGGCTCCGCACCCGCCGGGCCGGCGAGGAGGAGCTCGACGAGTTCCACGTTCACACCGCCGAGCAGGTCTTCGAGCTCCTCGGCGGGATGAAGGGCGCCATCATGAAGCTCGGCCAGATGCTTTCCGTGGTGGCCGACGGGCTGCCCGAGGTGTACCAACAGGCGCTGCAGGGCCTACAGCAGAGCGCGCCGCCGATGGCGCCGAGCCTGGCCGCCCTCGTGATCCGGGCCGAGCTGGGAAAGCCTCCGGAGCGGGCCTTTTTCGAGTTCTCCCCCGAGCCGGTGGCGGCGGCCTCCATCGGACAGGTGCACCGGGCCAAGCTGTTCGACGGCACGCCGGTGGCGGTCAAGGTGCAGTATCCCGGCGTCGACGTCGCCATCCGGGCCGACCTCGATAACGCCTTTCTGCTCTACTCAGCCGCCCGGGCCATCGCCCCCGGCATCGACCCGGAGCCGGTGGTGAGCGAGCTGCGGGAACGGATGAGCGAGGAGCTCGACTACCGCATCGAGGCCGCCAACCAGGAGGAGTTCCGGGCCGCCTACGAGGGCCACCCCTGGGTGCGGATCCCCGCCGTCCACCGGGAGATGTCGACGTCGCGGGTGCTGGTCAGCGAGTGGGTGGCGGGCCGCTCCTTCTACGACCTCCTCGACCTGCCCCAGGCCGAGCGGGACAAAGTGGCGGAGCAGCTGTTCCGGTTCTGGTCCGGCTCCATCAGCAAGCTGCTGCTGTTCAACGCCGACCCCCACCCCGGGAACTACTTCTTCGAGGAGCCCGGGCCCGGGGGTGTCCCCGGAGAGACAGGGGACGGGATCTGGTTCCTCGACTTCGGGCTCGTCAAGCGGTTCGAGGCGGTCGAGATCGAGCAGCTCCGGGACCGGGTGGCGGCGTTGCGCAGCGGGGACGACGACGCCGTCATCGACGCCATCGTCCGCCACGGCTGGCTGCGGCCGGGCACGAAGATCGACCACAAGCGGATGGTGCAGCTGGCCCGCCTGTCGGTGCTTCCGCTGGTCGATCACCGGCCATTCACCTACACCAGGGAGTACATGGCCGAGACGATCGACGCCATGTTCAACATCGAGGGCCGCTACGGCGACGTCATCCGGCAGATGACCCTGCCCCGCAACCAGCTGATCCTGACCCGGATCCACCTCGGCCTCGGAGCGCTCTTCGCCCGCCTGGGGGCCTCCCGGGACTGGGCTTCGATCCTCGACGAGTACCTGTTCGACTCCGAACCCTCGACACCGATGGGGCTGGAGGTGGTGGGGTGGCCAAAGGTGGCCGTACCGGCCGGGCCCCCTGAGAATGGACGGGGCGTCCCCACCTCGTAGACTGGCGGGAATGTCCAGGTCGATCCTCCAACGGCGTCTGCTCGACGTCTCCGAGCGCCTCAAGCGGGTCCGCGCCGAGCTGGCCGTGGCGATCGAGCAGCAGAACTTCCTCGAGGAGGAGAGCGAGGAGGCCCGGCTGCGGGCGCTCGTCTCCGAGACCCCCCTGAGTGACGCCGAGGCCCGCGAGGCCCGTCGCCATGCCGAGGCCATGACCCGGCACCGCCAGACCCTGGAGACGACCCTGACGGAGCTTCTCGGCGAGCAGGACGCCCTCCTCGACCGGATGGCCAACGAGCTGTCGTCGCAGCCCTGACCGACCCCCGGAGCGCCACCAAGTGAAGACACCCACGCGCGTCGTGATCGCCGAGGACGAGGCCATCATCCGCCTCGACCTCAAGGAGCTGCTCGAGGAAGAGGGCTACGACGTCGTCGGCGAGACCGGCCGGGGCGACGAGGCCGTCGACCTGGTCCGGGACCTCGATCCCGACCTCGCCATCCTCGACATCAAGATGCCGGGTATGGACGGGCTGACGGCCGCCCGCCACATCGCCGGTGAACGCCGCGCCGCCGTCCTCATCCTGACGGCATTCTCGCAGAGGGATCTCATCGAACAGGCCCGTGACGCCGGCGCCCTGGCCTATCTCGTGAAGCCGTTCCAGAAGAGCGACCTCATCCCGGCCATCGAGGTCGCCCTGGGCCGCTTCTCGGAACTCGTGGCCCTCGAACGGGAGGTCGGCGACCTCGCCGAGCGGCTCGAGGCCCGGCGGCTGATCGACCGGGCCAAGGGCCAGCTCATGGACAACCACAGCCTCACCGAGCACCAGGCCTGGCGGTTCATCCAGCAGCAGGCGATGAACCGCCGCCTGAAGGTCCACCAGGTGGCCCAGATGATCATCGACGGAGAGCTGGGCCCTCCGGCCTGACCGATCGCCTTGCCTTGGCCCTGGGGCCGAGGTCAAAGGCCCTGGAGGGCGGCGGCGGCCAGCTCGAGGCGGCCGGCCATCCGGCGGGGCCACTCGGGATGCAGGACCCGGAACGGTCCGGGGACGAGGCGGAGGAGGCAGTACGCCTCCCGCCAGGCGAGGGCCGCGGCGTCGGCGTCGAAGGTCCGGAGGTAGGCCACCCGGAGTTCCTCGCGGTAGCGGAGCATCGGTCTCCCGGCGGGCCCCGATGTCCCCAGCAGGAGGAGATGGGCGCTGAAGTTCGCCCCGTCGAGCAGGGGGTCGCCCGGCCCGAGGTCGTCGAGGTCGATGAGGCCGAGCGTCTCGCCGTCGACGAGGACCTGGCTCTCGTAGAGGTCGCCGTGGACGACCCACTCCTCGGGCGGCTCCGACGCCTCGGCCCGCCCGATGAGGGCCTCGGCCAGCCGTTCGGCGGCGCAGGCCTCGCCGGGCACGAGCCGGGCCACGACCTGCGCCGCGCCCAGCGCCGTGCCGGGGTCGACGCGGCGGCGGGTCGGGGCCCGGTCGCCGGCCAACCCCGGGCGGGTCGGGGTCCGGTCGCCGGCCAACCCAGGACGGGTCGGGGTCCGGTCGCCGGCGGGCGCCGGACGGGTCTCCGCCCCTCCGGCCAGGGCCGGCAGGCAGCGCCGGTGGAGCGCCTCGGGCAGCGCTGCCAACCGGTCGGGGGTGGGAAGGGGGCCACCGGCCATGAGCAGGTCCCGCAGCGACGCCCCAGGAAGGAATGGCAGCACGAGCGCCCCGGGGGCGATCCGGCCCACCGGCAGGGCCAGCCGGAGCCCGGCGTCGCCGGGCCCGCCCAGGGCGTGGGCCAGCGCCAGCAGGCGTCCGGCCCGCTTCGGCGGGACGACCTTCCCGAACAGGGTCCTCCCGCCCGGCAGCCTGTAGCGCAGGACGGCGCGACGCCGGGGCCGGTAGCGCAGCGGCTCCACGGCCACCTCGGCCGGGCGGGGGCGCAGGCGGCGGCGGACGAGGCCCCCGTGCGTCGCGGCGGCCAGGCCCGGGAGGGCCGGGTCGTCGGGGAAGGCCCACACGGCGGCAGGCTCGCCGGCGCGGCGCTCGAGGACCGTCAGGCAGGCCTGCCGACCCGACGACCGGTCGACACCGGCCGTGCGGAAGCAGATCGCCAGCGACCGCCCGGGCCGGTAGTGCACCTGGGCCGGTTCGACGCGGCGGGGATCGAGCCCACGTTCCTGGAGGAACCGGGCGACGGACCGGGCTCCGGCGCCGGCCAGCAGGTCAACGGCGTCGGGCAGGTCCCGATCGGCCGGGACCTGTGCCGGGCGCCGGACGGGGGAGGAGGCGAGGTATGCCGGGAGCATCGTCTGCGACCGGCTGCCGCCCTGGCGGGAAAACCGGCCGGCGAGATCCTACGACCGCGAGACATCCAACCGGCGTGCATTTTCCCGAAAGGCAGCGGAAATCGAACGCCGTATGGCGGGGCCTCGGAACCGGAGCGCAACCGGCGTTCGTTTTCCCGGGATTCTGCGGAAATCGAACGCCGGTTTGCTCAGGCGGGTTGGAGGCTCACGTAGAGGCTGTTGGCGATGGAGGTGCCGACGGCGATGGTGGTCGCGCCGGCGATCGTGACCAGGCGGGTCTGGTCGGGGGCGACGGTGGACACCAGGCCCTCGACGCCGGGCACGAAGCCGTGGTCGTCGAGGTAGACGAGGGCGTCGTGGTCGATCTCGAGCTCCTCGCTCACGCGTTCGAGCCGGATGGCGTCGCCGGCGTGCGTCTCTGACAGCAGCACCAGGTCCATCTCCGGGGCGCCGGCGCCGGGGATCGGGTTGCCGTGAGGGCAGGTGAGCGGATTGTCGAGCTTGGCCCGGATGAGCTCCTCGACCTCGGCTGAGATCACGTGCTCCCAGCGGCAGGCCTCGATGTGGGCCCGGTGCCACGGCAGCCCGAGCAGGTCCGTCAGTAGCCGTTCGGCCAGCCGGTGCCGCCGGACGATCGTCGTCGCCCAGTCGCGGCCCTTGTGGGTCAGCGTGAGGGTGCGGTCGCCGTTGACCTCGAGGTAGCCCTCGGCCCGGAGCCGGCGGACCATCTCCGACACCGACGGGGCCGAAACCCCCAGCCGGTCGGCCAGACGGGCCTGGATGACGCGGGCACCCTCTTCCTCGAGCTCGAGGATGGCTTCGAGGTACTCATCGACCGGGGGGTGCATCGCATCGGCCATGACTCCATCCTACCGGTGCCCGCCCCTGACCGCTTGACAGTTTTTCTTAGGCCTGCCTAAGATCATGTCGAAGGTGCTCCTGAACACCTGACCAACCGAGAGCCCTCCCCGGTCGGGGCGCCCCCCGCCCGAGCCGGGGAGGGTTTCGGTTGAACCCGGGACAGCATCGGGGCTTTCTCAGGGTCGGTTTCCTAGCCTGAGGCTATGCGCCCCGGTGATCCCGTTCCCGACTTCGAGTTGCCGGCCCAGGACGGCCAGCCCGTCCGCCTGTCGGAGGAGCTGAGCCGAGGGCCGGTGGTGCTGTTCTTCTACCCCCGGGCCATGACCCCCGGGTGCACGAAGGAGAGCTGCCACTTCCGCGACCTGGAGGCGGAGTTCGCCGCCGTCGGGGCCAGCCGCCTCGGGATCAGCGCCGATCCGGTCCAGCGCCAGCGGCAGTTCGCGGAGAAGAACGGCTTCGAGTTCCCGCTGCTGTCCGACCCCGACCGGGCGGTGGCCCGCCAGTACGGCGTGAAGCGGCCGGGTCCGTTGTTCAACCGGCGGGCGACGTTCGTGATCGCCGCCGACGGCCGGCTCGTGGCCGAGATCCGCTCCGAGGTCGACATGGCAAAGCACGCCGACCAGGCACTGGCCCTGCTCGGCGGTTGAGCGGGACGAGGGCGGCTCAGGCGGCGTAGCGCTGCACGACGGCGGACGAACCTGCACAGCTGCCGGAGCCCAGCCCGTACGATGCCGGGAATGGCGACGATCGTGCTGCTTGACGGGCATTCGCTGGCGTATCGGGCCTTCTATGCCCTGCCGACCGACCTGGCCACCAAGGCCGGGACGGTCACGAATGCCGTGTTCGGGTTCACGTCGATGCTGGTGAAGCTGCTGGCGGACGAGAAGCCGGAGTATCTGGCCGTGGCGTTCGACGCGCCGGCCCGGACGTTCCGGTACGACCTCGACCCGGAGTACAAGGCGGGGCGGAAGGAGACCCCGCAGCTGTTCGCGGCCCAGATGCCGCTCATCCGCGAAGTGCTGGAGACCATGCAGGTGCCCCAGCTCTGCGTCGAGGGCGTCGAGGCCGACGACGTGATCGCCACGCTGGCCACGCGGTCGGCGGCCGAGGGGCTCGACGTGATCGTGGTCACCGGCGACCGGGATGCCTTCCAGCTCATCGAGGATCCGCACATCAAGGTCCTCTACAACCGGCGCGGGGTATCGGACTACGTCCTCTACGACGAGGCGGGGATCGCCGACCGCTACCTGGGTGTGACGGCCCGGCAGTATCCGCAGTACGCCGCCCTCCGGGGCGACAACAGCGACAACCTGCCCGGCGTGCCCGGCATCGGCGAGAAGACGGCGGCCACCCTGATCGTGAAGTACGGCGACCTCGACGCCGTCTTCGAGCACCTCGACGAGCTGCCGCCCAAGCAGCGGCAGAACCTGGGGGAGCACAAGGAACGGGTCCTCCTCAACCGGACGATGACCTACCTCCGGCGCGACCTGGAGCTGGAGTTCGAGCCGGGCGACCTCCGGCAGGGGCCGTGGGATCCGGAGGCGGTCCGCACGCTGTTCAACCAGCTGGAGTTCCGGTCGCTGTTCGCCCGGCTCCCGATGGCGATGGGGGAGGCGGCGCCGCCGCCGGAAACCGACGTCATGGAATGCGTGGTCATAAACCTCGGCGAGCCGCAGGAGGCCGTCCGCTTCCTGGGCGAGGTGGGCTTTGCGGGAAAGCGCTATGTGATCGAGCCGCGCTTCGCGGCCACGCTGGGCCGCAGCGACCTGCTGGGTCTGGCGCTGGCGACCGACGACGGCAGCGCCACCTACCTACCGGCCCACGTCCTCGAAGCGCCGGCCGTAGTGGAGGCGCTGGCCGCGCTCCTCGGCGCGGGCGGACCGCCGCTGGTGGCCCACCGGGCCAAGGAGCTGATGCACGGGCTGCGCCGCCTCCCGGGCGGAGAGAGCATCGACGTCCGCACGCTCGACCTCGACACGGCGGTCGCCGCCTACCTGCTCGACCCGGCGGAGAGCACCTACGAGCTGCCCGATCTGGCCCGCCGCTACCTGCAGCTCGACGTGGCGGCCGGCACCGCCGCCGCCGAAGGGACGCTCGACCTCGACGGCAGCTCCGGCGTTGAGGAGACCGGGCGGCGGGCGGCGGCCGTGCATCGGCTGGCTGTGGCCCTGGAAGACGGGATGGCCGCCCGGGAGCTCACCGAGCTCTACCAGACGGTCGAACGGCCGCTGGTGCGGGTGCTGGCCCGGATGGAGGAGGCCGGCGTCCGGGTCGACCTCGAGTTCCTCCGGGAGCTGTCGGTGGAGTTGACCAAGGAGTGCGGCGAGCTCGAGGCCCGGATCCACGCCGCGGCGGGGGAGCACTTCAACGTGAACTCCACTCCGCAGCTGCGCAAGATCCTGTTCGAGAAGCTGGGGCTCACGCCCGTCAAGAAGACCAAGACCGGGCCGTCGACCGACGCCGACTCCCTGCAGAAGATGGCGGCCGACCACCCGATCGTGGAGGAGCTGCTCCGCTACCGGGAGGTCGAGAAGCTCCGCAACACCTACGCCGACGCCCTCCCGCCGCTCGTGGGGGCGGATGGCCGGATCCACTCCGTCCTCAATCAGACGGTGGCCTCTACCGGGCGGATCTCGGCCGAGGCGCCGAACCTCCAGAACATCCCGCTGCGAACTCCGGGGGGCCGGGAGTTCCGGCGGGCGTTCATCCCCGACGAGGGGTGCGAGCTGCTGGTGGCCGACTACTCCCAGATCGAGCTGCGGCTCCTCGCCCACCTGGCCAAGGACCCCGGGCTGATCGAGGCCTTCCGGCGCGACGCCGACGTCCACGCCACCACCGCCTCCCGGGTCTTCGGGGTGCCGGAGGCCGAGGTCGCCCCCTTCCAGCGCCGCTTCGCCAAGGTGGTGAACTTCGGCCTCGCCTACGGGATGGAGGCCTACGGGCTGGCCCAGCGGATGGACATCGCCACCGACCAGGCCAAGGAGATCCTCGACGCCTACTTCGCCTCGTTCCCCAACGTCCGGTCGTTCATGGAGTCAACGGTGAAGGACGCCCGGTCCCGGGGCTACACCACCACCCTGATGGGCCGTCGCCGGCTCCTCCCCGAGCTGGCCTCCGACAACTTCCGGATCCGCCAGATGGGGGAGCGGATGGCCCAGAACGCCCCCGTCCAGGGCGGCGCGGCCGACATCTTCAAGCTGGCCATGGTCAACCTCGACGCCGAACTGGAACAGCGGGCCATGCGGTCCCGGATGGTGCTCACCGTCCACGACGAGGTGGTCCTGGAGGTGCCCCTCGACGAGCACGACGCCGCTGTCGAGGTGGTGCGCCGGGTGATGGAGTCGGTCTGGCCCCTCGACGTCCCCCTCAAGGTGGAGATCTCCACCGGCGCGACCTGGGCTGACGCCAAAGAGTGACTCTGTGGGGGAGCGGGGCACCCCGGGGGCTCGGGGGTGTCCCCCGGAAAGATCTGCTCCTGTGCTGGATGTGGAGAACCCGCTACGCTTGGCCCCGGTGACACCCGTCGCCACGCCCCGCGCGCCAATCGC
>JAUZEX010000135.1 GCA_030838815.1 Actinomycetota bacterium | reverse complement strand
CCGGGCGGCGTCGGGACGGGGGCCGAGCCCGACCAGTCCGGCGATCCGGGCGACCAGGAATGAGGTGCCGAAGGAGAGGATCTCGTCGAGTCCCTCCCCCCCCGGCACGGCCAGGACCGTCACGTCCGGGGTGATCCAGCCGGGGCTCTCCGCCGCCGGACCCGGCCCGAGGTGATGGAAGGCGATGCGTACGAGCGGGTCGGCCACCGCGGCGGCGATCGGCACCAGCATGTCGTGGAGGCCGGTGGGTCCGAGCATCCCGGCGGCGCGAAGGGCCTTGACGGTGACCCCCGACGGAGGATCGGCCCGGCCGGTGGCACCGCCCGAGAAGGCACCCAGGCCCAGGAGGAGCGACCGGCTGACCTGGAGCGTGCCCGCGTCCGCGTCGACCACGATGTCAGTCATGCTCGGTCACCTGCAGGGTGGCGGCTACATGGGCGAAGACATCGGCGAAGGCGTCGTACTCCATGGTCGGCGCCACGGCCGAGACGGACAGGACGCCACTCGGGGTTACCGCCCACCACTGCTCGATCGTGACGCTGAGGGAGTGCTCCCGACAGGCGATGAGCACCCGCTGGGCCGGTTTCGACGACAGGACGGCCGGCGCCCGGTCGATGAGCTGGAAGTCGTCGAGCGCCCCGCTCAGCTGGTCGAGCCGGTCCCCGGTCACCTGCTCCAGCGCAACGTCGCTGACTCCCGGCTCGCGGGCCAGGACCACCTGGGCCCGGAATCCCGCCCCGGTATCCGGCGCCACCAGCACGAGGGCACCCTGATCCTTGCTGACCTCCCACCACCCGGGCCGTTCCAACAGGAATCGACCTTCGGGCGAGACACAGGGCACCCAGTCCTCCATACCCGGATCGTAGAACCGTTACGAACCGCCGGGTGGTCCGACTTACTGTCCCCGGCAAGGAGGCAGTAAGACCTCTGCAGGGTGGTCGATGAAGACCTTCATCCGGCGCCTCTCCCCGAAACCACCGCGACAAACTTGCATCCTGGATACCTGTTGCAGGCCACGGAGCGCCGCCGAGGCGGTCAACGATCGCGCATCCAGGATTCCGACTCTCTCAGGTCCGAACCGGAACCGGCGGCGCCGTACGATCTCGACCACGCTCAGTGTCCTGTCTCTGGCCGATTTCCTCGACGCGATGGCCTCCCCCCTGGGGGCCGCCGAGATGTCCGCCGCCTGCGGGACGCCGGTCGTCGTCGACCTCGGGGCGTCCGGGCTGTCGGTGCCGTCCGCCGGTCAGGACACCGCGGCACGGGTCACCGGGCTCCCCACGGTGATCGTGGGCGTGCACCCGGCCGGCTTCGACGGCCCGCCCGCTTCGGTGGCCGGCCTGGTCGACCTCGTCGTCGCCGACCCGGAGCCGGTGGTGGCCGCCGTCGAGGCGTCGCCCCAGGCGGCGGTCACCCTGGCCCTGGTGCTCCGGGCCAGCCTGTCTCTCCCGGTGCCGGCGGCCCTGGCCGCCGAATCGGCGGCCTACTCGACGCTCCAGTCGGGCCCGGAGTTCGCCCGCTGGCGAGCAGCGCGATCGGCCGCCGCAGGACGCGCCGCACCCTCCGGAGCCGCCGGAGCAGCCGGTGCAGGCGGAGCAGGCGGAGCAGGCGGAGCAGGCGGAGCAGGCGGGACACGCGGACCGGCCGGACCTGGAGTGGCAGACGCGGCGAGCCCGACCGGTGCGGGCCGACCCGGTCCGGGCGCAGGGCGGGTGGTCGTCGTGGAGCGGGATGCGGCGGGGCTGCGGGTCACGCTGTCGCGCCCCGAGCGGCACAACGCCGTGAACATGGCGCTGCGGGACCAGTTGGTCGAGGCGCTTCTCGTCGCTTGTGCCGACCCGACGATCGAGCGGGTCGTCCTTGACGGCGCCGGCCCGTCGTTCTGCAGCGGCGGCGACCTGACCGAGTTCGGGACACTGCCCGACCCGGCCACCGCCCACCTCGTCCGCCTCACCCGCAGCCCCGCCCGGCTGCTGGGCGAACTGGCGCCCCGGCTGGAGGTGCGACTCCACGGCGCCTGCATCGGCGCCGGCATCGAGATGGCGGCCTTCGCCCGACGGGTCGTGGCCCATCCCGACACGGCGATCTCCCTCCCGGAAGTCGGCCTCGGCCTGATCCCTGGCGCCGGCGGCACCGTCAGCCTCCCCCGCCGGATCGGCCGCCACCGCACCGCCGAACTCGCCCTCTCCCCCACCCCGATCGACGCCGCCACCGCGCTGCGCTGGGGGCTCATCGACGCCATCGAGCCGTGACCGCCCAACTCGAACCCTCCTGTCCGGCGATCGACGCCGACACCGCCCTGCGCTGCGGACCCGTCAGGGGCCTCGAGCCGTGACGGCGGGGCCGAGCGAGGCGGCGGCCTGGGCGGCGAGCGGCGCCATGTTTCTCACCGGGCGGCCCGATGGGCCTCCGCTGGGCCCGCCGGCGGGGTTCGTGGAGCGGCTGCGGGCCGTCGGCGACATCCTGTCCCGGACCTCGGGCGACCTCGGCCGCCGGCTGGAGGTTGACGTCCTCGCCCTCCTCGGGGAACGGGCGGCGCTGGCGGGCCTCCACCGGGGTGGCGACGTCAGCTGCGGAGGGGCGGCCCGCCTCCTCCCCGCCGCCGACGGATGGCTGGCCGTCAACCTTCCCCGTCCCGACGACGTCGACCTTCTGCTGGCCTGGTTGGCCGATGCCGGCCTCGGCCCGGCGCGGATCCCCGAACTCGCGAACGGCGGCTCGCCCGCAACAGAGCCCGCCCCCGCGAACCCGGAGCGGATTGCCCACCGTAACGGTGGGCAATCCGCTCCGACCCCCGCTGGCTCCCCGGCGAATTGGGGTGCTGACGCTGCGGCGGGTCCGGGTCGGGCGGCGTGGAGGGTGGTGGCAGCGGCCGTAGCCGCGGGACCGGCCCGTCCCCTGGCTGAACGGGCGCAACTGCTGGGCCTGGCGGTGGCCGCCGTCCCCGACCGTCCGGCGGCCGTTCGGCTGGCCCCCGGTCCGTTCGCTGGGCTGCCAATGGGGTCGACGGAGATCGGGAGCGGGGAGCCGTGCGCCAACCTGGAGGGGTTGGTGGTCGCCGATCTCTCGTCGTTGTGGGCGGGCCCGCTGTGCACCAATCTGCTGCAGCAGGCGGGAGCGCGGGTGATCAAGATCGAGTCGGTTCACCGGCCGGACGGCACCCGGCGGGGGCCGCCGGTCTTCTTCGATCTCCTGCACGCCGGCCAGGAATCGGTGGCCCTCGACTTCGGCACTCCGGAAGGACGGGCCCACCTGCGGCTGCTCCTGGGCGCGGTCGACGTGGTCGTGGAGGGTTCACGACCGAGGGCCCTGGAGCAGCTGGGCATCGTCGCCGAGACGGTGCTGGCCGAAGCCACCGGGACCGGGGCGGGTCCACGGGTCTGGGTTTCGATCACCGGGTACGGGCGGGCCGCGCCGGGCCGGGACCGGGTTGCCTTCGGCGACGATGCCGCCGCCGCGGGCGGTCTCGTGGTGTGCGACGAGACCGGACCCTGTTTCTGCGCCGACGCCGTGGCCGATCCCTGCACCGGGACCGTCGCCGCCGCCGCCGTCCTGCGGGCCCTGTCGGTCGGCGGCCGCTGGCTACTCGACATCTCGATGCGCGACGTCGCCGCCCACCTCGCCGGCCCGTCCTTCTCCGGGCCGGGCCCGGCGGGATCCGTGGCGGGCGCGGTGATGGCCGCGCCGCCTCGGGCGCGAGCGGTTGTCGGGCGCGGACCGGGCCTCGGGGAGCACACCGAGGCGGTGTTTGCCGGGCTCGGACCCGCCCGACGGCGACGATGAGCGACCGGCTCGTGGTGCGGGAAGCGGAGGTCGGCGGACGTCGCGTCGATGTCTATATCGAAGGCGGCCGGATCGCCGCCGTCGTGGATGCGTCCGGACAGCTACCGCAGCGCGGGCGACGGGACTGGCCGGGGTTCGAGCCGGCGGCGAAGGCGGCTCGGAGCCCGGTCCCGGCGGTCGTGGCGTCGGTTCCGCACGAGGAAGTCTTCCTCGCCGGAGGCGGGGCGCTTCTGCCGGGACTCCATGACCACCACATCCATCTGCTGGCGCTGGCCGCGGCGCGGCGGTCCGTGGCGGTGGGGCCGGGGGATGTCGGCGGAGCAGAGGGGTTCGCCGCCGCGCTCCGGGCGGCGGATGCGGCGCTGGAGGCGGGGCGGTGGGTGCGGGCGGTCGGGTACCACGAGTCGGTGGCGGGGCCGCTCGACCGGTACGTCCTCGATGCGATCGTCCCGGCCCGTCCGGTTCGGGTGCAGCACCGGGGTGGAGCGATGTGGGTCGTGAACTCGGCCGCCCTCGCGGCCCTCGGCCTGCGTCACGACCGATCCGATTGGACCGGCGGGGAGGCGCCCGCCGGCGCCGACCGACTGGGTGGTCCTTCCGTCCCAATCGGGCGCGGCGGTGACCGGCCGGCGGGGGTCGAACGGGTGGGCGATGGCGAACCGAGTGGGCGGTTGTACGGGCTGGATGCCTGGCTCGGGGAGCGGGTTCCCCGCCAGCCGCTCGACCTCGGGGCGGTCGGACGGATGCTGTCGGACTACGGGGTGACGGGCGTCACCGATGCCACGCCGACGGAGCGGGCCGAGGACCTGGCGCTGTTGGGCGCCGCCGTGGCGGATGGGACGCTGCCGCAGCAGGTCGTGGTCACCGGAGGGCCGGGTCTCGATCCGGGCGCCGGGCCGGCGCTCGAGCGGGGGCCGGTCAAACTCGTCGTCGCCGACCACCGCCTGCCCGACCTCGACGATCTCAGCGCGGCCATCGCCGGCGCCCACCGGCGACATCGGCCGGTGGCCGTCCACTGCGTCACCCGGGTCGGGTTGCTCCTGGCGCTGGCGGCATGGGACGAGGCCGGCTCCCGGATTGGCGACCGCATCGAGCACGGCGCCGTGGTGCACCCGTCCGAAGCCGTCCGCATCGCCGCTCACGGCCTCACCGTCGTGACCCAGCCGGCGTTCGTCGCCGAGCGGGGCGACGACTACCTGGCCGACGTCGACCCCGACGACCGGCCCCACCTCTGGCCCTGCGCCGGGCTTCTCCGGTCCGGTATCGCCGTCGGCGGCAGCACCGACGCCCCCTTCGGCCCGGCCGACCCCTGGCTGGCCATGGCCGCGGCCGTGACGCGCCGGACCCCGTCCGGCGAGATTCTCGGCGCCGACGAACGGCTCGACCCGCGGCGGGCCCTCGACCTGTTCCTCGGCCCGGCCGGCGCCCCCGGCGGCCCACCCCGCCGGGTCGCTCCCGGCGCCCCCGCCGACCTGTGCCTCCTCGCCCTCCCGTTGAACGAGGCCCTCCGCTCCCCCACGGCGGCCCTGGTAACCGCCACCGTCCGAGCCGGCCGCCTGACGCGACCAACCCGCCCACCATGAGGCGCAACTGGTTGCGGTGGAAGGGGTATCGACGGCCCTGAATGCTGCTCAGCCGCAACAGGTTGCACCACCTGGTGGTGATGGAGCGCAGCGCTGCTGGGCGCCGGGGACGGCCGGCGCGAAGGCGCCCGGCGGCGGGCCGGCCCTCAGTGCTGGTCTCTCCGCTGGTCGAGCCGGGCCAGAAGATCGCCGAGGTCGAGGATGTCGGCCGTGGCCGCCACTCCCCGCAGGAAGCCGTCGTCGCCCACCACGGGGAGATGGTCGACCTCGGCGGTCAGCATGGCCGCCAGCGCTTCACCGATGGTCCAGTCGGGACGCCCGACGGGGGCGTCGGCCCGCATCACGTCGGCGACGGTCGTCGTCGGCCACTGCCCGGGATCGACGGCGAGGACGTCGTCGAGGAACACCATCGCCTCGTAGCGGTCTCCGACGCCGAGCACCGGCACCCCCCGTCGGCGCGTCACGGCGACGTGGGCGGCGAAGAACCGGCTGAGCGTGTCGTCGCCCCGGGCGGTGGCCACGTCGGTCACGACGACCGATTCGATCGGGAGGTGGGCCCGTTCCTCCACGTGGCCCAACCGCCGGCGCTGCTGGTAGGGCGACACCGACGCGTTCCCCATCACGAGCTGGGCCACGACGGCGGCCAGCAGCCCCGGTACGACGAAGCCCGGCCGGCCCGTCGCCTCGGCCACGAACATCACCGCCGCCAGCGGCACGCGATAGCCGGCGCCGAGGAAGGCGGCGATTCCGAGGACGACATAGAGCGATTCGTTCGCTCCTCCAACCGCGCCGGCGATGAGGCGGCCGGTCAGCGCCCCCTGCACCACCAGCGGCACGAACAGCCCGCCGACTCCGCCGCCGGCCACGCTGGCCGTCGTGGCCACCACCCGGATGGTGGCCAGCAGGGCCACGGCGGCCAACGAGCGGTGTGGGTCGAGGGCCCATTCCACCGCCTGGTAGCCCGGCCCGAGGCTGAACGCCCGACCGTCGAAGGCCGCCCGGGAGGCGACGACCAGCCCGGCCAGCACGACCCCGCCGAGCAGGACTCGTTGCCAGGGCACGAGGCGGGCCCCGAGAGCCTTGGCCCTCCGGAGCAGGAAGGCGAACACCCGGGCCCCGGCGCCGCAGGCAATGCCGAGCGCGGCGGCGCCGAGGAGGTCGCGCAGGTCGATCGGCGGCGCGCCGCCGACCGGGATCAGGGGATCGGTGCCCTTGATGGCGGCGAAAGCGGCGTAGCCGGTGGCCGCGCCGACCAGCGCCGGGAGCAGGGCGTTGCTGGCCAGGTCGTCCTGGTAGGGGACCTCGAGGGCGAACACCGCGCCGGTGGCCGGCGCCTTGAAGATGGCGGCGACACCGGCCGCCGCCCCGGCGATGAGGGCGGTGTTGCGGTCGATGCCCCACAGGCGGCGCTGCAGCCGCCGGTGCAGCACGGCACCGACGCTGGCGCCGATGTAGATGGACGGGCCCTCGAAGCCCATCGCGGCGCCGCCGCCGAGGGTCGCGACGGCCGCCACCAGCCGGCCGAGAACGGGCCGGAGCGAGAAGCCGGCCTCGGGATCGACGACGGCCCTGATGTACTCGTCGGCGGTCGCCGGTCCCGCCCCGCCGCTCAAACCCCAAAGCGCCAGCGCAGCCAACGCCAGGCCGACCGGCGGGCCGAGCAGCTCCGCCCAGCCCGGCAGGCTGGTGAGCCAGGCGAAGATCCAGCCGGCAGTGATCCATTCGAAGGCGGCCACGCCGAGGCCGGTGACGACGCCGATGATGGCGGCCAGGATCACGACCTCACGGGTGCGGTCGAGCACGAGCCGCAATTCGGCGGCCCGCCCGTCCAGCGAGAAGCGGCGCTCCGTCACCGGCCGGCCCGACCGAACCCGCAACCGGCGTTCCCTTTCCGCCGTATCCCGGGAAACGAACGCCGGAACGCCGGGGCGCCGGAGGCGGTCAGCGTCACAGCGACCAGCGTGCGGTACTGCGGCAGCGTGACGCCCTCCGGCTACAGGGCCGCCACCGAGACCACCGGACGGGCGGGCGGGTTGGCGCCGAGAGACCCGGCGAAGGCGCCGCTGGAGAAGTTGAAGATGCCGCCGTCCTCACCGACCATCAGGTACCCGTCGCCGAAGCGGACCATGCCGGTCACCGGCCGATTGAGCTTCCGGTCCCCCATCGAACCCCGGAACGGGGCGTCGAAGGCGAAGATGCCGCCGTCGGAGGCGACGAGCCAGTAGCC
>JAUZEX010000113.1 GCA_030838815.1 Actinomycetota bacterium | reverse complement strand
CGCTACTTCCTCCTCACCGGGCAGGTGCTCGACGCCCGCACGGCTCTGGAGTACGGGGCGGTGAGCGAGGTCGTGGCGCCCGACCGGCTCCTGGCCCGGGCCTGGGAAGTGGCCGAGTCCATCGCATCCAAGCCCGCCCTGGCCCGCCGCTACGCCCGGTCCGCCCTCACGCTCGAGTACAAGCGCCTCCTGCACGAGGGTCTCGGGTTCGGCCTCACCATGGAGGCCATGGCCGTGCTCGACCTCGCCCACGGATGACCCAGGCGGCCACCGTCCTCGGCGGGAAGACCTTCGAAGACTTCGTGGTGGGGGAGACCGTCGTCTCCCCGGGCCGGACGATCGAAGCCGCCGACATCAACCTGTTCGCCGGGCTGACCGGTGACTTCTACCCGCTCCATGTCGACGAGGTCGTGGCGGGGGCGACCCGGTTCGGGGGCCGCATCGCCCACGGGCCGCTCACCTTTTCCATCGCGGTCGGCCTCGTCGGGCTCTCCGGTTTCCTGGGTGACGCCATCGTCGCCCTGCTCGAGGTCGAGAGCATCAAGGCGCTCAAGCCCGTACATCCCGGGGACACCGTCCGGGTCCACGTCAGCACGGTTGCCTGTGAAGAGGGCCGCAATCCCCGCTACGGGACGCTGCGGTTCGACTACTCCGTCCGCAACCAAAAGGACGACGAGGTGATGACCGTCACGATGGTGATGCTCGCCCGCCGTCGGGAAGAGGAGAATCGCGTTGACGGCTGATCGCCCACTCTCGGATCGCACAGTCCAGGACGCCGTGTTCATCGGCGTGGGGGAACTCCCCTCCGGCAAGTACCCGGAGCGAAACTTCATGGGTGACCTGGTGGCCGCCTCCCACCTCGCCCTGGAGGACGCCGGGCTCACCCCCCATGACATCGACACGGTCGTGCTCATCCCCTGCCTGCACTCCTTCATCGACCAGGCCGATCTCATCTTCTCCCGGTTGGTCGAGGAGCTCGGTCTGGCCGGCAAGGCCAAGAGCAGCTTCATGGTGCACTCGGGCGGGTCGACGAGCGACAACGCCGTCCGAGCTGCCGGCAGCCTGATCGGCACCGGTGAAGCTGAAAATGTCCTCGTCGTGTGCGGGGAGCGCTGGGGCTCGGCTCCCGTCGAGGACATGGTCGACATGCTGAGCTTCAACGGGATCCCGCTCGAGTGGGAGGTCCCGACCGGGCTCACCTTCAACGCCATCGGGGCGTTGATCCAGGGCCGCTACATGCACGAGACGGGGTCGACGCCGGAGGACATGGCCGAGGTCTGCGTGTCGCTGCGCAAGTGGGCCAACCTGAACCCCAACGCCATGTACCGCGATCGCCCCCTGTCGGCCGCTCAGGTGCTCGCCTCCCGCATGGTCTCCGATCCGCTCCACGCCATGGAGTGCCCGATGATGGCCGACGGCGCTGTCGCCCTGGTGATGACCAGCGCCGAGCGGGCCGCCAGCCGGCACGACAACTGGGTCCGCGTCGCCGGGACCGGCGGGTGCGTCAGTCACTACAGCATCGGCCAGGAGTACGACCTGCCCCGGATGGGCTGGCCGAAGGCGGCGGAGCAGGCCTACAACGCCGCGGGGTGGGGGCCGGAGGACATCCAGCTGGCCGAGGTCTACGACTCCTACGCCGCCGTCACCTGCATCGGCATCGAGGGCCTCGGGCTCGTACCGCCCGGGGAGGGCGCCCGCACGATCGCCAGCGGTTACACGTCGCCCGGCGGCCGTCTGCCCCTCAACACCAACGGCGGTCTGCTGTCGGCCGGTCACACCGGTGTCGGCGGCGGCACGGCCCTACTGGCCGAGGGCGTCCGGCAGCTCCTGGGTCGGGCCGGATCGGAACGCCAGGTGGAGGACTGCCGGCGGGCCGTGATCGGCGGCAGCGGCGGCAGCTACATGGACTCCCAGGTCATGTTGCTCGAACGGGTCGACGGAGGTGTCGGGCGATGAACCAGCTGGCCGAGGCGTACGACGAGGGCCTGCGGGCCGGAGAGCTCCGCCTCCAGTACTGCGAGAAGTGCGACCGGGCCATCATGTACCCGAAGCACCGCTGCCCGTACTGCTTCGGTTCCGAGCTCACGTGGCAGCCGGCATCGGGGACGGGGACGCTCTACAGCCTGACCGTGCAGCATCTCGGGGCGCCGACGGCCTTCACGGATCAGCTGCCCTACGCCCTTGGTGTCGTACGGCTCGCAGAAGGGGTCCAGCTGCTGGGCCGGCTCCTGCCCGACGCCGACGGCGGATGGTCGGGCTACCGGTTCGACATGGCCGTCGAGTTCGTGCCAAACCCTGCCGGGGTGCCCCAGACCGAGCGCCCGATCGCCTGGTTCCGGCCGACGGCCCAGTGAGAGATCCAGTGAGAGATCCGGTGAGTGACCCAAGTGAGTGACTCGGTGAGCGAGTTCGAGACCGTCCGGCTGGAGCGTCCGGCCGCCGGGCTCGCCGTGGTCACGCTCAACCGCCCTGACAACGGGAACGGCGTCGTCCCCGAGATGGCCCGCGAGCTGATGGCGATCTTCATGGCCCTGGAGGACGACGCCGCCATGCGGGCGGTGGTCATCACCGGCGCCGGCCGCCACTTCTCGGCCGGGGCCGACCTCTTCGCCCTCAACGAATACCTGGCCAAGGAGCTGGCCGAGAAACAGGAGCCGTTCAACGCCCGGGTCCTCTTCCCGGTGACGCAGAAGATCGCCTCGTCCCGGCTGCCGATGATCGCCGCCGTCAACGGGAGCGCCACCGCCGGCGGGCTCGATCTCGCCCTCGCCTGCGACCTGCGCGTCGCCTCGGCCACGGCCAAGTTCGGTGAGACATACGTGAAGATCGGCCTAGCTCCGGCCAACGGCGGCACCTGGTTCCTCCCCCGCCTGGTCGGTTCGGGGAAGGCGGCCGAGTTGGCCCTCACCGGCGACATCATCTCCGCCGAGGAGGCGCTCGAGATCGGCCTCGTCAACCGGGTGGTGCCGCCGGACGAGCTGCTCCCCGCCGCGCTGGCGATCGCCGGGCGCATCGCCGCCAATCCCTGGCGGGCGGTCGAAGCGACCAAGCAGGCCCTCCGAGCCAGCTGGCAGCTCGACCTGGCCAGCGCCATGAACTTCGGCTACTGGACGACGGCGGCGCTGCACTACACCGACGACTTCCAGGGCCGGGTGGCGTCGTTCGTCGAGAAGTCGGGGCGCCGATGAACGCGGCGGAGATGCTCACCACCACCGCCACCAGCTACCCCGAGCGGGTGGCCTGGATCTGGGACGGGCCCGACGGCGAGAGCCGCGCCCGAACCTACGGCGAGACCAACCGGCGGGCCGACGCCTTCGCCGCCGCGCTGGCCGGGCTCGGCCTCCGGCGGGGTGACCGGGTGGCGCTGTTCCTCCAGAACCGGCCCGAGGCCATGGAAGCGTTCTTCGGGACGCTCAAGGCCGGCGGCGCCGTGGCGCCCCTCAACCCCCGCTTCACCGCCGACGAGGTGGAGTACCACGCGGCCGATTCCGGCGCCCGCGTCCTCGTCGTCGGCGAGGAGCTGGCCGACGTGGTGGCCAAGGTCCGCGACCGGCTCACCACCGTGGAGTGGGTGATCCAGGTTGAGGGAACACCGCCCGACGACTGGCTGGGATTCGACGAGATCCTCGGGCGCCACGCCGGAGGGCGGTTCGAGTCCGTCGACGTCGACGACGGCGAGCTGGCCTGGCTGGCCTACACGTCGGGCACCACCGGCCGGGCCAAGGGCGCCATGCTGACCCACGGCGTCCTCGTCTTCGAGGCGCTGTGCACGCTGGCCGACGCCATGCGCCTCGAGGTCGAGCACGTGGCGATGCACGCCGCGTCGCTGACCCACGGGTCGGGCTACAACGCCCTGGCCTACACGATGAAGGGCTGTACCCAGGTGATCCTGCAGCCGTCGGGGTTTGACGTCGACCGGTTCCTCGACTGGGTCCCGAAGTACAAGGTCAACGCCCTATTCATGGTCCCCACGATGATCAAGATGGTCATCGATCATCCCCGCGTCAGGGAGGTGGACCTCTCGAGCCTCGAGTGGGTCATGTACGGCGGCGCGCCGATGTACCTCGAAGACCTGAAGAAGGCCCTGGAGATCATGGGGCCGGTCTTCGTCCAGATCTTCGGCCAGACCGAGTCGCCCATGACGGGCACGATCCTCCGGCGGGAGGAGCACGAACTCGACGGCCCCCACCCCGAACGGCTCGGGTCCTGCGGCCGGCCCCGCTCCGGCATCCAGATCCGCATCGTCGACGAGGACGACCGGCCCGTCCCGGCCGGCGAGACGGGGGAGATCTGCATCCGGGGGGCATCGGTGATGCAGGGCTACTGGCAGCGGCCGGAGGCCACCGCCGAGACGCTCCGGGACGGCTGGCTGCACACCGGCGACATCGGCAAGGTCGACGACTTCGGGTACCTCTACATCCTCGACCGCACCCGGGATCTGGTGATCTCCGGCGGCCTCAACATCTATCCCCGGGAGGTGGAGGAGGTCCTCCTCACCCACCCGGCCGTCTCCGAGGTCTGCGTCTTCGGCGTCCCCGACGACAAGTGGGGCGAGGCGCTCACGGCCCACGCCGTCCTCGCCCGGGGGGCGGGCGTCACCGCCGCCGAGCTGATCGCCTTCGCCGGGGAGCATCTGGCCGGGTACAAGAAGCCGAAGACGGTCGAGTTCGTCACCGAACTCCCGAAGACCACCTACGGGAAGCTCGACAAGAAGGCGGTGCGGGCGCCGTACTGGGCCGGCCAGGACCGGATGGTCCGCTGATGAACGTCAGGATCCTCGGCGCCGCGATGACCCGCTTCGGCCGCCATGCGGACGCCAGCCTGCGCTCCCAGGCCGAGGACGGGACGCGCCTCGCCCTCGCCGACGCCGGGCTGGGGCCTGGTGACGTCGGGATGGTGATGTTCGCCAACGCCGCCGACGGCGTCCTGCACGGCCAGGAGATGGTCCGGGGCGAGGTGGCCCTCCGCCACGCCGGGCTTCGGGGCGTGCCCATCGTCAACATCGAGAACGCCTGTGCCTCCTCGTCGAGCGCCTTCTACCTTGCCTGCCTGGCGGTGGAAGCCGGCGCGGCCGACGTCGTCCTCGTCCTCGGCGTCGAGAAGCTCACCCACCCCGACAAGGCCCGCAGCTTCGCGGCGGTGGCCACGGCGGTGGACCTCGACGCCGAAGCGGACCTCCGGCGACTGGTCACGACGACGCTCCTGGGCGGCGCCGGCGACGTCGCTGGCGACGATCCCGTCCCGGCCCGGTCGCCGTTGATGGACCTCTACGCCGACAACGCCCGCCGGTTCATGGACCGCACCGGGGCGACGGCCGAGGACTTCGCCCGGGTCTCGGTCAAGAACCGGCGCCACGCCGCCCTCAACCCGGCGGCGCAGTTCCGCACGCCCGTCACCGTCGACGACGTCCTGGCCAGCCGGATGATCGCCGATCCCCTCCGGCTGTTGATGTGCGCCCCGATCGGCGACGGCGCAGCTGGGGTCGTCGTCGTCTCCGGGGCCTACGCCCGCCGCCACGGCGGGGGGGACGTCGGCGTCGAGGCCTGCGTGCTCACCTCCAACGGCGCCCACCCCGACGCCGCCCGTCCGGCCGAACGGGCCGCCCACCTCGCCTACGAGCAGGCCGGCGTCGAGCCGTTCGACATCGCCATGGCCGAGGTCCACGACGCCTGCTCCGCCGCCGAGCTCTGGCTCTACGAAGAGATCGGGCTCTGCCAGCCCGGCGACGCGGCCAAGCTCCTCTTCGACGGCACCGTCGAACTCGGTGGCCGTCTGCCGGTCAACCCGAGCGGCGGGCTGCTCGGCCGGGGGCACCCGCTCGGCGCCACCGGGTGCGCCCAGCTCGTGGAGCTGGTCGACCAGCTCCGGGGCCGGGCCGGCGGCCGGCAGGACCCCGACGTCCGCCTCGCCCTGGCCCAGAACGGCGGGGGGATGCTCGACGACGGCGACGAAGCCGCCGCCATGGTCACGATCCTCTCCCGCCGCGGGCCGGAAAGGAGCCGGTCATGACGAACGCTCCCGACGGGCGGGGCCCCTTCGATCACGCGGCCTGGGACGAGCGGTCGATGCGGGAACCGCCCTCGGTGCTCGACGCCGCCCGCTACAGCGATCCCGTCCAGCACCGGGCCGAGATCACGGAGATCTTCCACCGCTCGTGGCTGCCGGTCGTGCCGCTGGCCGACCTGGCCGAGCCCCGCCAGTACGTGGTGTGGGAACAGCTGGGCCAGTCCGTCGTCATCGCCCGGGGCGACGACGGCCGCCTGTCGGCCTGGCACAACGTCTGCCAGCACCGGGGCGCCCGGCTCGTCCGGGAATCGGGCCGCTGCCACTCGGGCACGTTCCGCTGCCCCTGGCACGGCTTCGCCTACGACATCACCGGCTGCGTCACCAACGTCCCGCTGCGGGACTCCTTCGACCCCGCCGAGCTCGACGGCCTCCGCACACCGGTGGTCGCCGTCCGGGAGTTGTGGGGTTTCGCCTGGATCTGCCTCACCGCACCGGCGCAGACACTGGAGGAGTACCTCGGGCCGCTCCTGCCCGACCTCGGCTGGTACGGGCTCGACGCCTTCGAGACCCGCTACCGGGCCCAGTGGCGGATGCAGGTCAACTGGAAGACGGTCGTCGACGCCTTCAACGAGACGTGGCACGTCCCCTTCACCCACAAGGACACGCTGTCCGGCATCGTGCTGTGGCGGGACGCCCACCTGCGGGACCTCAGCCCCCACTCGATGATGACGATCCCGCTCAAGCGCCGGGAGGGGGCACCACCGCCCACCGATCCCGATCCCCGGGCGTCGATGATCGGCCACTTCCTCGCCTTCCCCAACACCATCTTCAGCTGCTTCCCGACCCACCTCCAGATGTGGTCGGTGTGGCCCCTCGGCCCTCGGGAGAGCGTCATGCGGGCCTGGGGTATCGTCGGGCCCACACCGTCGGGGATGGCCGACGACGAGTGGGCGGCCCGCAACGAACGCGACTGGGAGCACTTCGTCGAGGTGGCCCGCCAGGACGCCGAGGTCCTCGACGACGCCGGGCGGGTCTACGACTCCCTCGGCTTCCGGCGCAACATGTTCAACGTCGCCGAAGGGCGCCTGACCGCCTTCCACCGCACGATCGACGAGATCATCTCCAAGTCGTTGCCCGCGGCCGGGCGCTGAGGGGCGGGGGCGGATGGACGTCGCCGGGACGTACAGCGGGCTGCGGGTCGTCGAGCTCGGCTCCAACATCGCCGGGCCGTTGGCGGCCATGATCCTCGGCGACCTCGGCGCCGACGTCATCAAGGTCGAACCGCCGGGGACGGGCGACGACACCCGGTCGATGGCGCCGATGGTCGGTGGCGAGAGCACCGTCTTCCGGTCCTTCAACCGCAGCAAGCGCAGCGTGGCCCTCGACCTGGCCACCGAGGCCGGCCGCCGGGCGCTCGGGCGGCTGACGGCGTCGGCCGACGTCGTGATCCAGAACCTCCGGCCCGGCGTGGCCGACAAGCTCGGCGCCGGTTTCGACGCCGTCCGGGCCGCCAACCCCACCGTCATCTACTGCTCGATCTCGGCCTTCGGGGAAGGGCCGGTCGGGCGGACCCTGCCCGGGTACGACGCCCTGGTCCAGGCTGCCTCAGGGATCATGGCCTCCACCGGCCATCCCGGCGAGGGCGGTCCCGTCCGGGTCTCGGCCTCGCTGGCCGACGTCTCCACCGGCATGTGGGCCGCCATGGGCATCATGGCCGCCCTGGCCCGGCGGCCCCACGTCGACTCGGCCCAGTACGTCGACCCGACGCTCCTCGACAGCGCCTTCCTGCTGATGGCCCATCAGGTCAACGCCTATCTGGCGCTGGGGGAGGTCCCGCAGCGCCTCGGGTCCGGCTCACCGAGCTTCGTGCCCTACCGGGCCTACGCCGCCCGCGACGGCTGGGTGTTCGTGGCCGCCGGCAGCGACCGGGTGTTCGTCAAGCTCTGCACCGTCCTCGGCTGTCAGGAGCTGGCGGAGGACCCGCGGTTCGGGACGATCGCCGCCCGCGTCGCCAACCGCGAGGCGCTCGACCGCGAGCTCGAACCCCGCCTGGCGCTCCGCCCGGTGGGGGAGTGGGTCGAAGTTCTGGGCCGGGCCGGCATCCCGGCCGGGCCGGTCAACGATCTCGGCCAGGCGCTGGACACCGCCGTGGCGGGCGAGCGGGAGGTCCTGGTCCGCCAGGAGACGGAGAAGCTGCCGTGGCTGCGGCTGCCGGTCGACCGGGGCCGGGCGGCGCCCTACCGGCCCACCCCGAAGCTGGGCGAGCACACCCGCCCGGTGCTGCTCGAGGCCGGCCTGACCGGCGAGGAGATCGATGCGTTGACCGCACAGGGAGGAGAGGACGATGGCTGACCATGAGGGTCCCTTGATCACCGTGGCGAGGTTCGAGCCGCGACCCGAGTACGCCGCCGCCGTGGAGGAGGCGCTCCGGGAGGCGGTACGGGCCGCGCACCGCGAGGCCGGTTGCCTGCTCTACGCCCTGCACCGAACGTCGGACGAGCCGCCCGCCCTCGTGATGATCGAGGAATGGGACGGCGCCGAGGCGGCCGCCGCCCATGTCGCCGGTCCCGGAGTGCGCCGGCTCCTCGGTGCCCTCGACGGGAGGCTGGCCGGCCGGCCCCAGGTCACGCGGCTCGTGGCGATCCCCGAAGGGGACGGCAAGCTCGGGCAGCTGAGCCCGTCCTCAGGCGTCCGAAACCTTGACGGACAAACTGGCCATATGCGACGATAAGCAAACAAGGGTTTGTTTTTGGTGCCGGGGCCCTTGAAACACCGCCGCTTGATCCCGAGCGAGTGGGGGAGGAGCAGCATGCGAAGAGTGCGCAGGATCTGTGTCGCGGCCTGTGTCGGCGTCACAGCGATCGCGTTGGCCGGCCTGACATCGAGCTCCACGGCCGGTGCGGCGCAGAACTTCCGGGGCGTCGCCTCCGCCGACGCCGTCCGGGTGCAGGTCATCGTGCCGAACTTCCCGGTGACCAGCGCGGTGGTCGACACGGGCCTGTACTCCGCCGAGGCGGTCGTCACGTCCAACAACAACAGCCAGGCCTTCGCCAGCCACCCCTATCCGGGCGAGGGTGTCGTGTCGCTGCCGGGAACCCTGGCCGGTTTCGGCGCCGGTGGCATCCCCGCCTACCCGGCCTACGCATCGTCGGTCTATCCCGACCGGCAGCACTCGGAGATCGGCAACGGCCCGTTCCACCTGGCGGCCGACAGCACCGAGAAGAGCTCCGAGTCCTCGGCCAGCTCGGGCGTCTCGGGCGAACAGAGTCTCGGCTCGGCCGTCACCAAAGTGTCGGTGAAGCGGGATGACGGCGGCGGCGTGGTGGCCCAGTCGGCGTCGACCGTCACCGCCTTCGCCGTCCAGGCCGTCAAGATCGGTTCGGTGGTCTCGGGCGCGACGACGAAGCTGCTGCCCGACGGGAAGCTCGAGCGGTCCTCCAGCCTCGACATCTCAGGGTTGACCGTGAACGACACCGCCGTCCGCCTCGGCCCGGGCGGCTTGAGCGTGGCGGGCCAGACCGTTCCCCTCGACCCCAAGCCGATCAACGAGGCCCTCAAGCAGGCCGGGGTGTCGATCGCCTACATCGCCCCCCAGGAACTGCCCAACGGGATCGTCGGGGCGGGCGTCAAGATCACGTCGGCCGTGGCCGTACCGGGATCGGGAACGATCAACGTCTCATGGACGCTCGGCCGGTCCCTGGCCACGATCGACTCGGCCGCCGCGGCCGACGACGTCATCTCCGACCTGCCGGCCGACGTCCCGCCGGCACCGCCGGCGCCCGTCGCCGAAGCCCCGGCCCCCGCGGCGATCCCTCCGTCGGCCGCATCCGGGACCGCCACCAATGCGGCATCGGGATCTGCCGCGCTGTCGGGCTCCGGGGTGACCCGGTCCGGCTCGACCACCGGTGGGTACGGCTCGACGTCCTCCGCGGCCGGCGGCACCACGGCGGCCCCGACGGAGGCGGCGGCGCCAGCGTCGAACGGAACCGCCGCCGCTCCGGCGCCGGTGACGACGCCGTTCCGCCCGGCGACCACACCCGCCTCCTCCAAAGCAGTCGACTCGTCGGCCTTCTACCTGTTGCTCATCGCCGGCGCCGCGGGCGTCGTCGTCCTCAGCCAGGTACTGAGTCTCCTCGGGGTGAAAGTGCGATGAATCTCATGAAATGGGCTCGTAACCAGTGGGACCGTGTCGCCGCTGTGGCGCTCATGGTCGCCGCCGCCCTGGCCATGCTGGCCGGCTGGCTCGGAGTCAGCCGCAGCGCCTATCCGGCCGAGTCGATGCCCTACATCGTCTCCGGGGGGTTCTTCGGCCTGCTGCTGATCGGGATCGGCGCCGTGCTGTGGCTCTCCGCCGACCTCCGCGACGAGTGGCGCAAGCTCGACCGGATCGAGCAGGCCTGGCTCGACTCCGTCCGCCCTCCGGCGCCGGCGGCGATGACCCGCGCCCTGCCGACCGAAGCGCCACGGGCGACGTCGGCGACGCGATGACCGGCGTGGGGTCCGAGCTCGTGGTCGAGCGCGCCGTCGCTCCGTGGGGGTCCGCCCAGCGGACGGTCCTCCTCGGCGGATGGGTGCTGGCGCTGGTGGCGGTCGCGGTCGCCTGGTGGGGCAGCAGCGGCGAGGCCGTACTCGGCGATCAGTACCGCTGGGTGGGTCTCGCCACCGCCGGGCTGATGGTCGCCGGGACGGTGAGCGGAGCATGGCTGCTGGCCGGCCGGCGGACCGTCGGTCTGCGGTTCGGAACGGCGCTGCCCGTCCCGGACGAAGCGGAGATGGCCGACGTCGTCGACATCCGCCCCAACGCTGTGGTGGGCCACGAGAACGGCTCCCGACCGGTGGCGGCGGAGGACATGCGCTACTTCCACCGGCCCGACTGCCCGCTGACCCGGGACAAGACCACCCAGCCCGCCGACCGGGCCGACCACCTCAGCCACGGTCGCCAGGCCTGCC
>JAUZEX010000075.1 GCA_030838815.1 Actinomycetota bacterium | reverse complement strand
TTCCTGATGCTCCTCGAGGCGCCGACCATCATCAGTTCGTTCCTGTCGCTGCTCTCCGGGGAGCACACTGTGCAGGTCCGCCGGATCGGCCAGGACGCGGCCCGGGCCGTCACCGGATACATGGCCGGGAACCTCGTGATCTCGGTCATCGCCGGCCTGGTGACCTGGATCTTCCTCACCATCGTCGGCGTCCCCTTCGCCGGTGTGCTCGGGCTGTGGGTCGCCTTCGCCGATCTGCTGCCGCTGGTCGGCGCCACCCTGGGGGCGATCCCCACGATCTTCATCGCGTTCCTCACCTCGACGGGGGCGGGCATCGCCGTCGTCATCATGTACATCGTCTACCAGCAGGTCGAGAACCACGTCCTCCAGCCGGTGGTGATGAGCCGCACCGTCAACCTCAACCCGCTCGGAGTGCTCCTGTCCGTCCTCGTCGGCGTGGAGTTGGCCGGATTCGTCGGCGCCCTCCTGGCCATCCCCGCCGCCGGTGTCATCCAGGTCGTGGTCCGCGACCTGTGGGACGGCCGCCAGGATCGGCTCAAGCCTGTCCCCACCGTGGGCGTCGACGAGACGCCGATCAGCGGGGCGCAGTCTGAGTAGCCTTCCGGAACCATGAGCGCCACCGACGTCGTCGAGGTCTCCGGCCACATCATCGACTCGCTGATCCTGGCCAAGATCCTGGACGAGATCATCGAGGCGGGGGCCGACTACCGCATCGTCCAGATGGACGTCGGCAAGGCGCCCGCCGACCTGTCCCGGGCCCGGATCGAGGTGACGGCGGCCGATGAGGAGGTGCTGGCGGCGGTCCTGGCCCGCCTCCATCCCCATGGCGCCCACCCGGTCACCCAGCCCGATGCCGAGTTGGTGGTGGCCACCATGGACGGCGTCCTGCCGACCGGGTTCTACTCCACCACGAACCTGCCCACGGCGGTGAAGGTCGGCGGCAAATGGTTGGAGGTGGAGAACCCGGAGATGGACTGCAGCCTCGTCGTCTCCTCCGACCGGGCGCGGGCCCGCACCGCCCCGATGCACATCGTCCGGATGGGTGACCTCGTCGTGTGCGGCTCCGAAGGGGTGCGGGTGCGGCCCCTGGAGCGCCCGAGCGGGCGGAGCCCGTTCGAGTTCATGGCCTCCGAGGTGTCGTCGGAGAAGCCGAAGGCCCTCCTCGTGGCCGAGGTCGCCGGACGCATCCGCCGCGCCCGGGCCGGCGGCGGGAAGCTCCTCGCCGTGTGCGGGCCGGCGGTGATCCACACCGGCGCCGGCCCCGACGTCGCCACGCTGGTCCGGGAAGGGTTCATCGACGTCCTCTTCGCCGGCAACGGCTTTGCCACCCACGACATCGAGTCGAGCCTGCTCGGCACGTCGCTCGGCGTGTCGGTCCGGGAGGGCACGGGCGTGGAGGGCGGCCACGCCAACCATCTCCGGGTCATCAACGAGGTGCGGCGCTGGGGTTCGATCCGGGCCGGCGTCGAGCGGGGGCTCCTCAAGGGCGGCGTGATGTTCGAGTGCGTCACTCGCGACGTGCCGTTCGTGCTGGCCGGCTCGATCCGCGACGACGGGCCGCTGCCCGACGTGATCACCGACGTCGTGGCCGCCCAGGACGCCATGCGGGCCCACGTTGGCGAGGTCGACGTGGCGCTGATGCTGGCCTCCACGCTGCACGCCATCGCCGTCGGCAACATGCTGCCGGCGGGAGTCGAGACGTACTGCGTCGACATCAACCAGGCCGTGGTGACCAAGCTCGCCGACCGGGGCAGCCACCAGGCGCTCGGCATCGTGACCGACGTCGGCCTGTTCATCCGTGACCTCGCCGAGCATCTCACCCGTGACTGAACCGTCCTCCTCCCCGGGGGACGCCCCCCGGCCCCCGGGCGGGCCCGATCCCCTGCCCTGGGGCCACAGGTACCTGGTCTGCCCGCCGAGCCACTTCGGCGTGCTGTACGAGATCAACCCCTGGATGCACAAGGAGGTGCGGGTCGACGTCGACCTCGCCCACCAGCAGTGGCACGACATGGTCGCCAACCTGAAGGCCGCCGGGGCCGACATCGAGGAGATGGCGCCGGTGTCCGGGCTGCCCGATCTCGTCTTCACCGCCAATGCCGGTGTGGTGGACGGGTCGCGCTTCGTCGTCAGCCGGTTCCGGCACCAGGAGCGCCGCGGCGAGGCCCGCTACGACGCCGAGTGGTTCGCCGCCCACGGCTACGAGGTGCTCGAGATCCGGGCCGATCCGGACATCTGCTTCGAAGGCGCCGGCGACGCGCTCCCGTTCGGGCGGAGTCTCCTGTCCGGCTACCGGTTCCGGTCCGACTTCGTCGCCCACAGCCTCCTGGCCCAGATGCTGTCGATCCCTGTCCTCTCGGTGGAGCTGGTCGACGCCCGCTTCTACCACCTGGACCTCACGTTCTGCCCGCTCGACAGCCGCCGGGCCATCGTGAATCCCCACGCCTGGGACCGCTACGGCCGCACCGTCGTCGAGCGGCTCGTGCCCGAGCCACTGGTGCTCGAGCTCGACGAGGCCCTCACGTTCTGCGCCAACTCGGTCGTGATCGGGACGAACATGGTCATGCCGGCCTGTCCCCCCCGGGTGGGGCGCATCCTGGAGAGCTGGGGCTACGACGTGTGCGTGTCGCCCGTGACGGAGTTCATGAAGGCCGGCGGCGGGGTGCGCTGCCTCACCCTGGCCCTCGACGTCACCCTCGGACGCAAATCATCCTCCTCGCTGGCATAACGCGCTCAACTCGGGTCGATTTCTGCCGATACAAGGGACTAGGACCCGGAGCAGGACCGGCGGCACAGAGCGTCGAAGCATCTGGTGTCCATGCGCCGAGGAGGGTGCATCGCGATGGCATCGGCCCGCAGTCAAGCGAGATCGAATATGCCTCGCCAGGACGCCGAAGCCCTGGCCGAGGAGGATGCGGCCAAGGCTGGTGAAGCGGCCGAGGCGAAGGCCAATCCGTCCAAGGGTTCAGGCCGCAACGAGGTCGCCGAGGAAGCCGACGAGCTCCTCGACGAGATCGACGCCCTGCTCGAGGAGCAGAGCGTCCTCACGAACTTCCGCCAGAAGGGCGGGCAATGAACTACCTCAGCCCTGCCTCCGACGGCGGGATCAACCTGCAGGCCACCCTGTCGGCGTCGAGTGCGATGAGCACCCCCGAGGGTGCGCCGCTGCCCCACCACCCCATCACGTGCACGAGCTCCCTCGCCTTCGACGAGGACGGGAGCTTCGGGTGCGAGCACGCGGAGGTGCCGCCGGGTGACATCCGTACCCAGTACTGCATCGACCACAGCATCGCCCTGCTCCTGATCGAGCTCTCCCGCTCCCTGTAGCTGTCACACCTGCCCGTTATCGTCGGCGCAACCGTCGAGGTTGCCCCGGTGCCGGGCCCTCCCCTGTGTCTCACCGTCCACGGGAGGGCTCCATGCTGGCTTGCGTGCGCAGCGCCATGTTGTTCGGCGTCGACGGGTTCGTCGTCGATGTCCAGGTCCATGTCTCGACGGGATTGCCGTCGTACACGTTCGTCGGTCTGCCCGACGCCGCCGTCCGCGAGTCCCGTGACCGGGTGCGGGCCGCGCTCCTGTCGTCCGGTCTGAGCTGGCCGCTCCGCCGGGTCACGGTCAACCTGG
>JAUZEX010000066.1 GCA_030838815.1 Actinomycetota bacterium | reverse complement strand
CGTGGCCCGGGCTTCGACCTCGGCCAGCGCCGCCAACTCCTCGTCGGCCATGGCGGCCACCGGCTTGCGGGCCGAGTCCACGGTCTTCCTGGCCGCCGCGGCCAGCACCTTGGTCTGCTCCAGGGCGGCCATCAGGCCGTCCACGCCGAACACCCGGCACAGGTGGTCGCGCAGGTCGAGGCCCCGCGCTTCGGAGAACACCGTGCTGCTGTGCAGCATGGCCAGGCGGGCCAGGAACGACGGCTCGGCGCCGTACTCCGAGACCAGCAGGGCGTCGAGCGTCTCCGCCCCCAACGGGGTGCCGTCGAGGTCGACGACCGGTGTGGTCGAGGCCCGGGCCTTCACCGGATACGGACGGGTGACGGTCAGGAGACGGCCGCTCGGCAGCTCGACCTCCACCGACGCCGAGGTCCGCTCCGTCCGGGAGATCCGGGCCGCACCCTCCCGGGCCGGAGGGACGGAGCCGAAGAGGGCGAAGCGGGCCCCCTCGACAATCGATGACTTGCCGACTCCGTTGGGGGCCACCACGAAGGTGGCCCCGGGGCTGAAGTCGAGCTCCAGGTGCTCGTAGGCCCGCCAGTTCTGCAGGGTCAGCCGGCGGATCACGGGCCGTCCTCCAAGAGCTCGGCCACGTCGACGTCGGGACGGTTGAGCGCGGCCTCGACCAGCCGGGTGATCGAGGCCTGGTGACGCTTCACCCGCTCGTAGCCGGGCCGCTTCCCTTCCGTCTTGAACGCCTTGGCCGAGGCCTCGACCGTGCGGACGGCGTCGGCCGACACGTCGACGGCCAGCTGCCGGGAGTCGGGCGCCTGGCCCTCGACGAAGGTCCGGGCCAGCCGGCCGAAGGGACTGATGGTGGCGTCGAGGAACTTGGTCAGGGCGGTGCCGACCGGGGCGGGAGGACGGCTCTGCCGCGGCGGTCGGAGCAGGCCCGAGGGCGTCTCGATGGCCGCCACGACGTCGCGCCGGTCGATCACCACGGCGAGGAACGGCGGGGAGGGTTCGATGAGACAGACAGCGTTCAGAAGCTGGTCGGCGTGCAGGACCTGCCGGGCGGCCTCGAGCCGGGCCTCGTCGTCCAGCGGACGGTCGAGGGAGGCGACGAGCACGAAGGCGTCGAGTTCCGCCACCAGGGCCTCCGCGCTGAGGTGCTCGGACGCCGCGGTGGCCGGCGGCCGGGGGGCGATCCGGGCGCCAGGATGGGTTTGCCCGAGCGCCTGGTGGATGGTCTTGAGCAGGTCGGCCCGGTCCGAGACGGTGTCGAGCGGCCACCAGTCGTCCTGGCCGGCGTCCTCGCCGGCGGCCGGCGCCGATGTGAGCTCGGCCAGGCGGTCGGCGAGCGCCAGGCGGTACTCGATCCGCTGGTCGAGGGGCGACACGATGGCGGGGCCGGGGGTGCCTCCGGCGACGTCGAGCTGTCCCAGCCGGTCGAGCAGGGCCTGCGGATCGATGGTGGCCTCGACCGGCAGATGCACCGCCAGGGGAAGCCCGAGGGGCGACGCCTCCGCCGCCACAATGAGCGTGGAGTCGTCGGCCAGCTCGGTGTCGAAGGAGACCGGCACGACCACCGCGCCCTCGGGGCCGATCGACCGCAGCCAGACCAGCGTCACCGGGCCCCCGCCGGGGTGGCGGGCCCGCCACAGCTCGCCGGCCTGCGGCCCGCCGTCGGGCCGGTCGGCGCCGCCCACTGCCGCCCGCACGGGTTCGGGGACGGCGGCGGTCGCCGCGGCCCGGACAAGGTCGGCCAGCTGGGACTCGGTGGGATCGTCCACAGACGCCTCGTGCTCGTTCATGTCACGTTCATCAGACGTTCGATCGTGTTCGGTTGTCCGGTGGCTTGTTCGGTCGCCCAGGCCTTGGCCTGGTCGACGAGATGGAAGAACACGGCCTCGTAGCCGTCGTCATCTTGCAGCTCCGCCGCCAGCAACGCCCGCAGGCGGCCCTGCAGCTCGGCCGCCTGACTCGGCCCGACGCCGATCACCGACCGCAGCTCCCGGACCGGCGTACCGGCCGACGCCAGCAGCAGCCGCTCCCTCCGACCCAGGATGGTGAAGATCTCCGCCGCCCGCATGCTGTCGAGGACGGCGTCGGCGTGCGCGGGGCCGGCGATGCGCTCGAACGGGTCGCGGTCGTCGACCGCTTCGGCCAGGGGCATCGGTGTGAGCCCCAGCCGGGGCGCGATGGACCGGGCCAGCGCGTCGAGGGCCACCGTCCCGGCCGCCGCCTCGAGCACCCGCCGGCACAGCCGCTCCAGGCTGGCGGCGTCGGCGGCGGGGGCGCGACGGCGGGTCTGGGACGACCAGCGGGGAACGTCGATGTGCACCTCCGACAACGCCGCCTCGACGAGGGCGGCCGGGGCCACGGTCGACGGCCCGGCGGGCTGCTTCTCGAGCCGCCAGCGGTCACCGGGCTCGGCCACGAACTCATCGTGGCGGCCGAGGACGTCGCGCAGCCGCAGCATCAACCGTCCGATCTCGGTGCGCCGGCCTCCGTCGCGCAGGAAGTTGAGCACCATGCGATGGAGGAGCCGGTCGAAGGAGTCGTCGTCGACAGCGTGCACCAGCAGGTGGGCCAGCCGCTTCGGCGTCCGCCCGTCGGCCAGGAACTCGTGGGCGGTCTCCGCCACCGCCTCGGCCGTCCAACGGCGCCCGTCCCCCGGCGGCGGGAAGCCGTGGCCGACCACGACCGCCCGGACGATGCGGTACAGGAGCCGGGCGCCGGCGGGCCCGAGGTGCCCATCGGATCGGAGTTCCTCGAGTGGCGTCATCGTGCCCGCGGCGTCACGATTCCCTTCCGCGGCGCGCTCTCACAGGGGAGGTGACGATACACGCCCCCGAAACTCATCGGTCGCGGCGGCCGAAGTCAAGTCGATCCGAGACAACCGTCGATCTTCGCCGACCGCCACCGGTTGCGGTACCCCGTCGGGAGGTGGCACCAGCCCGAGCGGCTGACCTACATAGTCTGTGGGCAATCCGCTCCGGCCCCCCAGGTTCCGAGGGAACTTGGAGGGGAAAACCGACCGCCGACGGATGCGGAAGAGGCGGCCACCTCTTGACCCCCCGTCAAGATGCCGTCGTGATCCCCGCCCCGGCTAAGAGCATATTTCGTGCTACAGTTTATGCCATGGCACGTGTTCGAATCTCGACTACGGTCGACGCGGCGGTGCTAGCGGCAGCGCGAAGGTTGGCATCCCAGCCTGACAGCGAGTTGCTCGACCGAGCGCTGACGGCCTTGGTCGAGCAACTCGAGGCCCAGCGCGAACTCAGCGCCCTGGCCGACCAGCCCTACGAAGACGATCCCGATCTCGTCTGGCAGGCTCCGCCCGGGCCCGATCTCCCCTACGACGGAGCCGTACCGGCCGACGTGATGAAGCTGGCCCACCGTCGCCGCCGCCAGACCGGATGACGGCCGCTCCCGGCCATGGCGATGTCTGGTGGGCGGATCTCGACAAAGTTCGGCCAGTCGTCGTGCTGACCCGCCGGCGGGTCGCCGCCCGCCTCACCCGACTCGTGGTCGCGCCCGTGACCACCACCGTCCGGGGCCTCGCCACCGAGGTACCACTCGGCCCTGCCGAGGGGCTGAGCCCGGACTGCGTGGCCAACCTCGACAACATCCAGCTCATCCCGGCTAGCGCCCTCCTGCGCCGAGCCGGAACCACCGATCCTGCCCGGTGGCCAGAGTTCTGCACGGCCATGGCCAAAGTCATGGGCTGCTAAGAAGTCCGCCTCAGGCTCGGCGCGTGACGACCGGTTCCGCGAAGTTGGCCCAGAAAGCGCCTGCCAACCAGCCGCTCACAGTGAGCTTTGCCCCACCTCCGTCAGTGGCGGTTAGCGGGGTCTCCGGCTGGGCCGCGTCCCCCCACAGGTCCGCTCCGGGCGTTGCACCTCGACACTGGAGCGTGGCCAGACGAGCGGTACCAGCGCGACCGCGTTCGACCCGCGCCGCCTCAGGAACGGCTGCAGATGCCCTCGACGCTGACGTCAGTTCCCCTTGCTTCGTGTCGCCCCTCCCATCGGCGTCGCCGATTCGCAAAGCTGTCGCTTGGAGGGCGCCCGCGAGCCGCTCGACTCCGGTGTGGATCTCCGACTCGGTGAGGGCGCCGTAACCGAGCAGCAGGGCGGGTCGGGGGTAGGGACGGATCGAGTGGAGCGAGAGTGGCCAGACAGGTCGGCGCCACAGCTCCCTTCCGCCGACTCGCGGCCGTGGTCGCTCCGTCGGCGACGGGCAACGGGGCGGGTTCAGGGGAGACAGTATTGGTTTCAGTCCCGGATTTCGAGAAGAGTCGGGCTGGATCGGCGATGAAGTTGTGGCAGCCGACCAATGAAGCCCGCGGGTGGCGAGGACGGCGTCGCCGGCGCGAAGTACTGGGGTGGCCGTACCGAGGTCCGCCTGGATGAGGTGGGATACCCACGACCGCTCGAATGGCCTCGCCTTGGGACGGTTTCGTCTGGGGAGGGCCGTTCGACGTCAGGCGCGCCGTGACCGGCGGACGGAGGCCAGAGCGACGCAGCAGGTACCCGGTTGGGGGTCGAGGAGAACATCGATGCCCTCGACCTCCAAGCCGGCGAGGAGACCCTTGGCCAAGGCGAGGTTCATCCCGCAGACGAGTTCCGTGTGGTCCTTGGCGAGGGTGTCAAAGGGACAGTTCCGGAGTCGGATCTGCCCCTCTGTCTTTGTCGGTTCGAACCCCTGATCTCGGAGCACCTCGCACGCCGTGTCGAGAAGTCTGCTGACGCTCGGCCGCCGACCCAGGTGGCGTCGGGCCTGGACGCCGAGTGTCTCGCCGAACCGGCGGGCTACCGTCTCGGCCGCCCGAGCGGGATCGCCGCCGGGTGCCTCGATCGCCTGCGCCAGCAGGTCCGCGGCCAGGTCGTAGCGGCGCTCGGGCAGCGTCACCTGTACCTGCCGTGCGGACGGCCGGTAGAGCGTGGCCGGCCGGCCGGCTCCCGGACCCGACCGGCCGCTGATCCGGCGATACTCGACGTCCAGCAGCCCCTCT
>JAUZEX010000215.1 GCA_030838815.1 Actinomycetota bacterium | reverse complement strand
GGACCCGGCCGACGAGGCGACGGTAGGCGGCGCCGGTGAGGCCCGCCGGCGCGGGCGACCCTCGGCGGGCGGCCACGAGCCGCGCGACGGCGGCCAGTGCCTCGACGAGCTCGTCGTCGTCCTCGGCGCCGGCCGGAGGCAGCGCGGCCTTGGCGCCGCCGCCGTCGGCGGTGAGGCGCACGACCTCGCCGAGCAGCTCGGCCACCTGCGCCGCCCGGGCCCGCAGCAGCCGCTCGGTGGTGCGCTCCCGCACCCCGTCGTGCACCGTGGCCAGCAACGGCGAGACGGACAGACGTACCGGATGTGTGTCGGCATAGGCCACCCGCAGGAGCCCGTCGTCGAGATAGGTGCGGACGTCGTCGGGCTCCACCCGGGCCTCCCAGCGCTCCCGGTAGAGCCGTCCGTTGGCGGCCGCCTCCGGCGAGCGCCGTGCCCGGGTGGCCGATTCGAGGTGGACGACGACGCTGGCCGGGCAGTAGCGCACCGCCCAGCCGGCCTCGCCGAGCCGCAGGCACAGGTCGACGTCCTCGTGGCCGTTGCGGAAGGCCGGATCGAAGCCCCCGGCGGCGGTGAAGACGGACCGCCTCACGAGCAGGCAGGCGGCGGTCACGACCTGGAAGGGGCGGGCCCGGTTGACGGCCGGGTGGTCACCCGGGAACCCGGCATAGACGTGGTGGGGATTGCGGTCCTCCCCGACGACGACGCCGGCGTGCTGGACGGTGCCGTCGGGGAAGAGCAACTTGGCCCCCACCGCGGCGGCTTCGGGGTGGGCGTCGGCCTCCGCCACCAGGGCGGCCAGCCACCCCGGCCGCGGGAGGGTGTCGTTGTTGAGAAAGACGACGTACTCGCCGCCGGCCGCGGCGGCGCCGTCGTTGCAGGCGGTGGCGAAGCCGCCGTTGCGGGCGTGACGGACGACCCGTAACGGCGCGCCGGCGGCGAGGCGTCCGGCGAGCAGGGCGGGCGTGTCGTCGATGGAGCCGTCGTCGACCACGACGATCTCGGCCTCCACCCCGAGTGGGGCACCGGAGAGCGCGTCGAGGCAGGCCCGAGTGAGGGCGGAGCGGTTGAAGACGGGGATGACCACCGAGGCGCGGATCATCGGGCGCCGGCCGTCACGTCGTCGGCGTCGTCGGCGTCGTCAGAGCCGCCAGGGAAGCCAGGGTCGTCCGCCACGGCGTCGGCGTCGGTCGCGCCGTCCTGGTCGTCCGGGCCGGGGGGACGGAAGGCGAACACGGAGCAGTCGTCGTCGTCGACGACGACGTCGGCGGATCCAGCCAGATGGGTTGCGAGTTCGGCGTAGTGCGCCAGCCACCACCGGGACTCGGCTGGGAGCAGGAAGTGCGTGGCCCCGTCGGTCCGCTGGGTCTCGAGGGCGGCAACGGCGGCATCGCCGTCGGCCGGGTGGTGACCGGCATAGCCCCCGTCATCCCCCTGGGGGAAGTGGGAAGCCGGATGGCCGAGGTCGAGCAGGTCGTCGTCGCCTTTGCTGACCACCAGCACTCGCGCCTCGGCGGGTAGCACCCGCCGGGCGGTGGCCCGGATCCGCTCGGCGACGCCGCGGTAACGCTCACCCGTCCTCCGGCCGTGCGGCTGCCACTGCACGCCCCACTTCTCCTCAAACCGTCGGCGGTTTTCCTCGAACAGGCGGCCGTACTCACCTCCGGCGACGAGGGCCCCGAAGGATGCCTCCCCGAAGTGGTGGACGTAGACGTCCTCGGCGCAGACCAACCGGTATCCGGCCCGGCGAAGACGCTGGGCGTAGTCGTCGTCCTCGAACAGGCCGAGCCCGAAGCCCTCGTCGAGCGGGCCGACCTGGTCGAGGACCTCCCGGCGGAAGGCGGTGCAGAACAGGGCCAGCATCGGGATGTCGAACGATGTCCCGGCGTGCTCCTCCGCCCGGTGGGCGGCGAAGTCGAGGAACTCGCCGTAAGTCTCGTAGCCGGCTTCGATCTCGGCTTGGTTGCCGATCCGGCCGGTGACGGGCCCGACCGCCCCGACGCCCGGATCCTCGAGATGGGCGAGCAGCCCCGCCAGCCAGCCGGGAGCGACGATCGTGTCGTTGTTCAGGATGACGACGGCGGCGGCGGTCGCTGCCCGCACACCCTGGTTGACGGCGGCGGCAAAGCCGCGGTTGGTCCGGTTGCGCACGACCCGCACCCGGGCGTCGGCGACGCCGAGGCGTTCCAGGTAGGCGGGCGTCCCGTCGGTGGAGGCGTTGTCGACGACGACCAGCTCGAGGTGGGGGCTGGCCGGGTCGTCGCCCGAGCCGGCGTCGGCCAGGACGGACTCCAGGCACAGCCGGGTGCAGACGAGGTTCTGGTGGGTGGCGACCACGACACTGACCGCCGCCTCCGGCTGGTCCCCGGGATCCGCCGCCGGTGGCACGCGGCGGGCGAGGACCTGGGCCGCGGTGGCCTCGGGGAGGACGAGCGGGCGCCGGGAGACCGGCGTCAGCACGAGTTCGGCCGACGCCGATGGCGCCGACGGCCGCGACCATGGCCGCGGGTTCGGAGGCGCCGGGCGCAGGCCGAGATGGTCGAGCATGTCCCCGAGGACGGTCTCGGCCCGGAAGTGCTGGCGGGCGATGTCCCCCGCCGCCTTGGACTCCCGGGCGTAGTCGGCCGTGATCCGCTGCAGCGCTTCCGCCGCCTCGATGAGCTCGGTGAAGGCGAACAGGCCGGAGCCGGTGGGCAGCACGCTCCCGAACCCGGTGTCCTGGGTGACGACGGGGCGGCCGGCGGCCAGGTAGGTGGCGCTGCGGTCGCTGAACCAGCCGCTGCGCAGCCGCACGTTCTGGTCCTTGGCCACGGTGAACTCACCCCGGGAAGAGGCGATGTAGGCCCGGTAGGTGTCGAGGTTGCGGGACACCTCGAGGCCGGAGCGGACCGCCCACCGGTGCCGCTCGAGGAGGGTTCGGTCGTCGTCGTCGATGGTGGAGAGGGCGAGTTCGAGCGGGACGCCGGACAGCGTCGGCAGGTCGAGGAACTTGAGGAACTCATGATGCTTGCTCCAGCGGTACGTCTCGCCGCCGAGGGTGACGTCGCGCCAGTTCTGGCGCCAGTTCCCGATCGTGGTGAACGCCGGGCCGGCCGGCAGCCCCCGGGCCTCCCACAGGTCGACGAGCACCGGCTGGCGGGTGGGCAGGAACGTGAACCCGGTGGGCACCGGCAGGAGGCAGTCGGGCTGGCCGAGGTTCTCCCCGAAGGTGAAGAAGGCGCTGTGGGGCTCGAGAAAGGCGATGGTCTCGGCCCGGCGCTCGGCCAGTTCGACCTGCAGCTCACAGGGGTCGGTCTCCACGTACACGAGACGTCCGGTGGCAAAATGCTCCGGTCGGGGCTTCGTGGCGCCGTGCAGGTTGAGGATGACGGCGGCTTCGGCGTAGAGGCGGCTGAGGTCGCCCTCGCTCATCCCGACGCAGCGGCCGTCGGCGTGAAGAGCGTGGAAGGCCCAGCGCCGGTCGAAGCCGAAGCGGTGCATGACCCGGGAGATGAACCCGGCGGCGAGGGCGGTGCTGTCGTCGTCGGGGCCGGTCATGAGCATCGACGGCGTTCCGGCGTGGGCCTCGACGTAGTAGGCGTCGAACCCGAGGCGCTCGAGGCCCATCAGATAATGGATCGTCTGCCAGACGACACCGCCCACTGGCATCTTGCTCATGAGGCCGAGAACGACCGCCTTGGGCCGGCCGGCGATCGGCTGCATCGGTGTGAAGCGCGATGCGGCCGGCACCACCGGGAGGAGCGCGTCCGGCGTGGCGGATGCCGGCGGGGGCTGCAATCTGGCCGATGCCGTTGAGGCCATAGCCTCGTCGGCCGGGGCGGGCGCGGGTCCGTCCGGGGCCGACACATCCGGGGCGGGGCCCGGCGGGAGCGCGGCGGGGGAGCGCCGGCCGGTCTGGGCCTCCCACAGCGCCCGGTAGAGGCCGCCGGCGGCCACGAGCTCGTCGTGGGTGCCCTGCTCGACGAGACGCCCGCCGTCGAGCACCAGGATCCCGGTGGCGCGGCCGATGGTGGAGAGCCGGTGGGCCACGATGAACGTCGTGCGGCCGGCCATCAGCCGGTCGAGGGCGGCCAGGATCACGCCTTCGGTGCGGGAGTCGATCGACGACGTCGGCTCGTCGAGGATGAGAATGGGGGCGTCCTTGAGGAAGGCCCGGGCGATGCAGATCCGCTGGCGCTCCCCGCCCGACAGCATCGCTCCCCGCTCTCCGAGCTTCGTGTCATAGCCGTTGGGGAGGGCGGCGATGAAGTCGTGGGCGTTGGCCTGCTTGGCCGCCTCGACGATCTCGTCCATCGTGGCCTCGAGCCGGCCGTAGAGGATGTTGTCGGCGATGCTGGCCAGGAAGAGCAGGGGCTCCTGGAGGACGACGGCCACGTTCTGGCGCAGCGAATCGAGCGTGAGGTCGCGGACGTCGTGGCCGTCGACCAGCACGCGCCCGTCGCCGGCCTCGTAGAGCCGGGGGATCAG
>JAUZEX010000939.1 GCA_030838815.1 Actinomycetota bacterium | reverse complement strand
GCACCGAACGTCCCGTGATAGCCGTCGGCTCCATGGGCCGACAGGCTGAGCGGCCCGGCCACCGTCGCCGCCACCAACCCGGCCAGGACGAACGGAGATCCGAGGCGCAGCGCATGACGTCGCATCCCGCGGCTCTCCCTGCTCACGGCTCGAACCCGGGGACGCAGGCGCTCTGGGCGATCGGCGCGTCCCACTTGCCCTTGGCCGCCACCTGCACGGGGTAGCCGCAGGCGATCTTCTTCTTCTGGGGCTGACCGGCGGTGAAGCGGAGGGGGTAGGTGAGGCCGGCGAGATCATCGCCGTTCAGCCCGTAGAGGCCGTTCAGCACGTCCTTGCTCGTGACGGTGCCGGTACGGGGGACGTTCTTCGTGGCCGCCTCGAACGCCTTGGCGGTCGTCCACCCGTTGATGGCCGCCGGTCCGAAGATGGCGTCGCGAACGTGCTTCTTGAAGATCGTGCGGTGCTCGACCACCGCCGGCGTGTTCCCGAACCATGGCGCCACGTTCATCCCGATGAGGCTCCCCACCATGTTGGGGTTGTCCTTGAAGTCATCGGTGCCCTGGATGGAGGCGGCGGCGATCGGGACGTTGAAGCCGACCTTGGCGCAGGAGTTGATCAGGCGCTGGTTGGTCTGCCCGTCGAGCGACGTGATGAAGGCCTGAACCCCGCTGTTGCGGGCCTCGAGGCAGTTGGCGGTGTAGTCGGGGGCGGTGATGGTGACGTCCGCCTGGTAGGCGAGGTCGAACCCGAACTTGGGCCCGAATTCCTTGACCGTCTTGTCGAAGATCGGGCAGTACTCCGCCTCCACGCAGGACACGGTGCCGATCTTCTTCTTCCCCGCCGGGATCCACACCCGCGACGCCTGGAACACCTGGTTGATCTGCATCGGCACGCCCATGCCGAAGACGGGGAACTGCATCGACTTGTCGTAGGTGAACATCTCGCCGCCGCCGCCGCCGATGACCGGCACCTGCTTCTGCTCCAGGTAGTCGGCGCCGGCCTGCGCCGCGAACGAGTCGGGGTTGAACACGAAGGTGACCACGCCCTCCCGCTCCACGAACTGGCGGACCAGGGCCTGGTAGCGGGCAGGGTCGCCACCGCTGTCACCGATGAGGTGCTTCACCTGGTGGCAGTTGATGCCGCCCTTCTCGTTGATCTCCGCCGCCCAGGCCGAGACCGCCTTGGCCCCGGGGGCGAAGAGGTAGCCGACCACGCCGGACATGGTGCCGACACTGCCGATCACCATCGGCGGCTCCGAGCCGCTGCATCCGGCCGGCGTGCCACCGGGGACGGCCGGCGCACCGGGTGCCCCGGGGGTCGGCGTCCCCGGCGTGGACGACGGGCCACCGCCGGCCGCGGTCTGACCGGGCTTGGCCGGCCCGCCGGAGGGAGCGGCGGAGGCCGCCGCCTTCTGACCGGGAGCGGCCGGGCCGGCCGGCGTCGCCGCCGAGGCGCCGCGACCCGTGACTCCCGTGGACGAACCCGAGGCTCCCGCCGCGGCGGCGACGCCCGGCGTGGCGGCGGTGGATCCGGGGTCAGACCCCGCGGCGCCGGCGCTGGAGTCGGCCGGCGCCGCCGGGGTGGCCGGCGTCGCGGCGGGCGCCCCCGCCCCCTGGCTGCTGTTGTTGCCGTTCAACAGCGCGTTCAGCTTGTCCGAGGAACTGCGGTTGCCGCAGGCCACGGCCGAGAGGCCCACCAACGAGACGAGGGCCATCACCCCGACGGCCCGGGACCCGGCCCTTCTCATGCCCGGTCCGGCGCCGTCGTCACGGTACCGCGCTCTGCTCATAGCCCCGCTCCCCCTTCGGCGATCGCTGAATCCGGCGCCCGGGGCCCGAGACCTGTGGCCCCGGGTCCGGGGTTGCCCCCGGAAGAGGACCCTTCCGGCTCCGGCTGCGGTCGGATGCTAACGGCATTGATCGGACGAATTCAAGGAGTTCACCCGATGTATGGCGGAGAACAACCGATGTCAGTCGGAAAATCGCCCGTCAGGGGCATCCGAGGTTTGCGGCGGTCAGGCCGAGGCCCGCCGCCTCCTCTTGCGGGGGGCCGGCTTCTCCAGCACCAGCGGGCCGGAGTCGATCGGCGCCGCCGGGGGCAGGGTGGTGTCGCCGAGGAGGTGGCGGAGCCAGTTGTCCGACGCCGCCACCAGCACCGTGGAAGCGGCCTGGGCCAGTGCGCCGTCCCGGGCCGCCAGGGCGTCGACGATCACGGAATGCTGGGCCAGCGTCCAGGCTTTGGTGCCCCCGCCGGAGATGGCCCGCCACACCCGGGCCTTCGACGTCCGGGTGACGAGGGCGTCAAGGAGCGATTCCAGCGTGGCGTTGCCGGCGGCCCGGATCACGAGGCGGTGGAACTCCACATCCTCGGCGATCAGTTCCTCGGTCGATTCGGCGTTGCGCATGCGCTCGAGGATCTCCCGCACGGCGTTGACCGTCTTGTCGTCGATGCGGGTGGCGGCCAGGGCGATGGCGGCCGGCTCCAGGATCCGGCGGACCTCGATCAGCTCCAGCACCGTCCGGTCCTGCATCAGGTCCACGACGAAGCTCAGCCCGCTCAGCAGCAGATGGGGCTCGAGGCTCGTCACGTACGTCCCGTCCCCCCGCCGGACGTCGAGAACCTTGGCATGGATCAGGGCCCGTACCGCCTCCCGCAGCGTGTTCCGGGACACCCCGACCAGGGCGGCCAGCTCCGGCTCCGGCGGCAGCCGGTCCCCCGGGGCCAGCTCGCCCGAAGCGATCAGGTCCCGCAGCTTGGCGATGGCGGATTCGATCGCACCCACGCCGGCGCTCCTCTCTCGGTGGGCCCAGTCCCACGAGAGTCTGACACGCAGACGGCGCCTTCGGGGCCGATACGTCGGATGCCTCGACCGGAGAGGACATAGGATGTCCGCCCGATGGGGTTGACGTCCGACGACCTGCGGGCCCTGCTGGAGGCGTTCGAAGCCGCCACCTGGCAGGAGATGACCGTCGTCGACGGCCCCGACCGCCTCCATGTCTCCCGCCGGCCCGGCGCCGTTGTTGATCGGGTGACTGGCGCGCTAGCGTCGCCTGCGCCATCGGTCCCCGTGACCGCTCCCTCGATCGGGATCTTTCACCGGGCGGCGTCACCGGGTGAGGTTGTCGGACCGGACGACACGGTGGGGATGATCGACGTCTTCGACATCGTCCGGCCCGTCTCGGCGGGGGTGGCCGGCACGATCGCGGCCGTCCTCGTCGACGACGGAGCGATGGTCGAGTACGGCGACGCCCTCGTCGTCGTGAGTCCTGAACCCCAGAACCACTAAAGGAGAGCGCAGTGGCCCGCGTCGAGATCGTCGAGCAGTCCTTGCGGGACGGGCAGCAGAGCTTGTGGGGCATGCGGATGCGGGCCGGCCACATCCTCCCCGTCGCGGCCGAGATCGACGCCGTCGGCTACCACATCGTCGACTGCACGGGGAGCTCCATCTTCGAGGTGCTGGTGCGCTACTGCCGGGAAAACCCCTGGGAGGGGCTCGACCTGGTGCGGGCGGCCATGCCCCGCTCGGCGCTGCGGGCCGGCACCCGGAGCAACGGCGTCGTGGGCATGGGGATCACCCCCCGGGCCATCGTCGAGCTGTGGGTCCGGACCCTGGCCCGCCACGGGATCGACAGCCTCTGGATCTTCGACTGCCTCTTCGACCTCGAGCAGCTGCAGTGGGTGGTGGGCGTGGCCCGCGACGCCGGCCTGCGGGTCTCGCCCCAGGTGATGTTCGCCCACTCCCCCGTCCACAGCGACGAGTACTACGAGGCCAACGTCAAGGCCATGGCCGGCTGGGAGGGGCTCGACTCCATCATCCTGGGCGACGAGGCCGGCGTGCTGACCACCGAGCGGGCCCGCAGCTGGATCCCCCGGATGAAGGCCGCCGCCGGCTCGGTGCCGCTGGAGATGCACTTCCACAACACCACCGGTCTGGGCGGCCTGAACCACCTGATCGGGGTGGAGGCCGGGGTCACCATCGCCCACAGCGCCATCTCGACGCTGGCCAACGGCCCGTCGATGCCCTCCACCGAGGCGACCGTCGACAACCTGCGTCGCTCCGGCCACACGGTCGACCTCGACGACAGCCGGCTGCCCGGGCTGGCTGAGCACTTCCGCCGCTGCGCCGCCGCCGAGGGCTACCCGACCGGCGCGCCGGCCGAGTACCGGGTGGCGGTCTACCAGCAGCAGCTCCCCGGCGGGATGATGGGGACGCTCCTCAACCAGCTCCGCACCTACGGGATGGAGGAGCGCCTGGCGGAGGTCCTGGCCGAGGTCGAGGTCGTCCGGGCCGAGATGGGCTATCCCGTCATGGCGACGCCGTTCTCCCAGCTGGTCGGCATCCAGGCCCTGCTCAACGTGGTCAACGGCGAGCGCTACGGCGTGATCCCGGACGAGAACCTGATCTACCTGGCCGGCCACTACGGCCCGCACCCCGGCCCGGTGGCCGACGAGGTGCTGGACCGTGCCTTCTCGACCGCCCGGGGACGGGAGCTGCAGGCCTGGTCGCCGCCCCAGCCGACCATCGCCGAGATCCGCCGGCAGTACGGCGAGCGCCTGTCCGACGAGGAACTCCTGCTCCGTTACCTCATCCCCGGTGAGGACGTGGACGCCATGTACGCCGCCGGGCCGGTTCGCCGCGACCTCCTCACCGGCACCGCCTCGCCCCACGTCCGGTGGGTGCAGGACCTGATGGCCAGCACGACCGCCCGGGCGATCACCGCCCGTCACGGCGACGTGACGGTCAGCCTGGCCCGTTAGCTCGCCCCGGGGCCCGGTGCGCCCGCCGGAGGAGCCCCCGGACATCGGATGTTCGTGGGTCGAACACCCGATGCGGTCTTGACATTGATCCGATGAATCGGCAATGCTGCGACGCTTCTGGGGTGTCGGCGAGGAGGACAGGGTGTCAGAGCGGTCGGGAGATCGGATCTTCGCTGACGGTGGGCACCCATGGAGATAGGCGAGATCGTCCGTCGGGCGGCGCAGCGCTTCGGTCCCACGCCCGCCCTCGTCTTCGGGGACCGGATGCTCACCTTCTCCGACCTCGACAAGGCCACGGACCGCGTGGGGAACGCCCTGCTGGCCAGCGGGCTGCGATCGGGCGACCGGGTCGGGGTGCTGCTTCCCAACGGCATCGACGGGCTGGTGGTCTTCTACGCCCTGGCCAAGGCGGGGCTCATCCGTGTCCCGCTGAATGTGCGCGAGACCGCCTCCGACCACGCCTACAAGCTGACCGACTCCGGCTCCCGGGCCGTCATCGCCGAAGGGGCCGACGACTTCGGCGTGCCCACGGTGTCCGTCGCCTTCGACTCGGCCACCCTGAGCTCCATCATGGCCTGCGGGCCCGACGCGCCCTGTGCCATCCCCCGCCACCCCGACGTCCCGTTCCGGCTGGGCTATACCGGCGGCACGACGGGGCGGCCCAAGGCCGTCACGCTCACGATGCGGTGTGAGCACGCCGAGATCGCCAGCTTCCTCATCGATCTCCTGCCCGACGTACGGCCCGGCGACCGGATGCTCCACGCCGCGCCCGTCGTCCACGCCAGCGGGGCCTTCGTCCTCCCCCACCTCATCCGGGGGGCGACCAACGTCATCATGGACCGCTTCGATCCGGGCCGGTTCCTGGAGGAACTCGAGCGCCAGGCGGCCACCGCCACCTTCCTGGTCCCCACCATGATCGCCATGGTGCTCGACGACCCCAACGTGGACAGCGTCAAGGCGCCATCGCTGCGCCGGCTCTGCTACGGCGCCAGCCCTATCGCCCCCGCCCTGGTGGAGCGGGCCATGGCCGCCTTCGGGCCCAAGCTGGCCCAGACCTACGGCCAGGCCGAGGCGCCGATGGCCATCACCTGCCTCCAGCCCGACGAGCACGACCGGATCGGGTCGGCCGGCCGGCCCTACACGCTGGTGGAGGTGAGGGTGGTGGACGACTCCGGTCAGCCCCTCCCCGCCGGCGAGGAGGGCGAGGTCGTGACCCGCGGTCAGCACATCTTCGCCGGCTACTGGAACCGGCCCGCCGACACCGCCGAGGTGATCCGTGACGGCTGGGTCCACACCGGCGACGTCGGGGTCTTCGACGACGACGGGTTCCTCTACCTCCGGGACCGCAAGAGCGACATGATCATCTCGGGCGGCTACAACGTCTACCCCCGGGAGGTGGAGGATGTCCTCGTCTCCCACCCGGCCGTGCGGGAGGCGGCGGTGGTGGGGTTGCCCGACGAGCGCTGGGGCGAGCGGGTCCACGCCGTAGTGGTCCTCCGGGAGGACGTCGCCGTCGACGACATCCTCGAGTTCGTCGCCGGGCGGATGGCCGGGTTCAAGCGGCCGAAGTCGGCCGAGGTGTGGCAGGAGCCCAGCCTGCCCAAGTCACCGGCGGGAAAGATCCTCCGTCGGACGGTCCGGGAACAGTGCCGACGGGCGGGCGAGGTCGCCGTCCCGTAGCGTACGGGCCAATCGAGAGTGTGAA
>JAUZEX010000937.1 GCA_030838815.1 Actinomycetota bacterium | reverse complement strand
TCCATCCAGCAGACCCGGGCCGAGGCCCAGGACAAGGTCCACGTGTGGCCCCATCTGCTGGTCGGTGAGTTCGTCTCCCTCCTCAGCCTGATGGCACTCGTGACGATCTTCTCCGCCCTGGTCCGGGCGCCGCTGCTGGAACAGGCCAACTTCAACCAGACGCCGAACCCGTCGAAGGCGCCGTGGTACTTCCTCGGCCTCCAGGAGCTCCTCACGATCTGGCACCCGATGGTGGCCGGTGTGACGATCCCCGGGATGGGGCTCATCGTGTTGATGATGGCGCCCTACATCGACAAGAACCCGGCGACGAAGCCCAACGACCGCAAGTTCGCCATCTGCATCTTCACCTTGTTCCTGATGTTCTGGGCCGTGCTCGTCATCATCGGTTCGTTCTTCCGGGGTCCGGGCTTCAACTTCGTGTACCCCTGGAAGGCCGGCACGTTCTTCGACCTCTAACGCTTACGAGGAAGCCCCCCGATGGAAGCGAAAACCGTCCTCCTGATCGCCATACCGGTGCTACTGGTGCTGGCCGCGCTACTGGCCGTCGCCACCACCGTCTCCCGCCAGCGCTCGGCCACCGGGTCGTTGACCCGCGAGGCGCGTAAGGCCGACCGCTCCGGGTCGGGCGCGGTCGTCGCCACCACCGACGAGAGCGCAGAGGGCCGGGCCCGCTCCAGCGAGACCCGCCAGAGCCTCGAACCGGCCGGTGCGGACAAGCCCGTCCTCACCGCCGCTGGCGGGCTGATCCGCTTCGGGGAGGCCCCGGCCGACCCCGAGACCCTGGGCGTGAGCCGGCGGCAGTTCTTCAACCGGAGCATCGTGGCCGCCCAGAGCCTGGTGCTGGGCAGTTTCGGCCTGGCGGTCATCGGCTTCCTGTGGCCGAGCCTGTCGGGTGGATTCGGCGGCAAGGTCAAGGCCGGCGACATCAAGGACATCCTGACCGCCATCGCCGACAAGAAGCAGCCGTTCTACGTCCCCGAGGCCCGGGCCTACATCAACCCCTATCCCGAGTCCGCGCTGCCGGCGGCCAAGAAGGTGTACTCGGCGGCGATCCTCCCGGAGATGCAGGCCGGCATCGTCGTGCTCTTCCAGAAATGCGTTCATCTTGGCTGCCGAGTCCCCTGGTGCCAGACCTCCCAGTGGTTCGAATGTCCCTGCCACGGCTCGAAGTACAGCCGGGTCGGCGAGAAGAAGGGCGGGCCGGCCCCGAGAGGCCTCGACCGCTTCCCGGCGGACGTCACCGGTGGCCAGGTCACGATCAACACCGGCATCGTCGTCCAGGGGCCGCCGATCGGCACGAACACCACCGGCCAAGAGGCTGAGGGCCCGAACTGCGTCTGATGCGCCAGTGACGAGAGGCCCATCGATGAGAGGGACCGCGTGAAGCTGCACACCATCCTGTTCCTGGTCAACGGCATCGCCCTGATCGTGTTCCTGGTCGTGGCGATTCTCGGCACGCGTCGGCGCAAGCCGGCCCCGCCCCCGAACCTCACGCCGTACTACGACGACGAGACCATGGAGGGGCCCAAGCTGGAGCGGTTCCTCGGCGCCGCCGTCATCTTCTCGGCCATCCTCGCCGCCGCCCTGCCGGCCTACTGGCTGCTGGAGCCCGGCCGGCAGAAGAAGATGGACAAGGACTTCCTGGCCGATTCCGTCGAGCGGGGGATGTTCCGATTCGCCAAGGCCGGGACTGTGCCCCCCAGCGAGGTCCTCAACCTGGAGTGCGCCCGGTGTCACGGCGCCAAGGCCGAGGGCGGAGCAGCCACCTTCCTGCTCCAGCCCAGCCAACCCGGCGAGCTGGCCAAGACGGTGTCGTGGACGGCGCCGTCGCTCAACGACGTGCTCCTCCGCTTCAGCCGCGACGAGGTCACGCAGATCATCACCTACGGCCGGCCCGGCACGCCGATGCCGGCCTGGGGTCTGGCCGGCGGCGGCCCGCTCCCCGACCAGCCGATCGAGGACCTGGTCAACTACCTGCAGTCCCTCCAGCTCACCCCGGAAGAGGCGATGAAGCGCAACACCGCCAAGGCCGATCAGATCCTGAAGGACAACCCGGGGATGTCCGAGGGCCAGGCCCTGTTCATGGCCGCCTGCGCCCGGTGCCACACCAAGGGCTGGTCCTACGGCCAGCCGCAGGTCATGGGTGGAGGTGGCGCCTTCGGCCCGAACCTGACCAACGGCGTGACGCTGCGGCAGTTTGCGCCGTTGGCGGGCGGGGTGGCGAAGCACGTCGAGTTCGTGACGACCGGGTCCGACTTCCAGAAGCCGTACGGCACCCAGGGCATCGGGTCGGGCCGAATGCCGGGCTTCGGGCAGGAGCTCTCGGCCCGGCAGATCGACGAGATCGTCATCTACGAGCGCGGGCTCTAGGGAAGGAACGAACATGGGCCTCGGGATCCTGGCGGCGGAGGCAACGAAGCATCTCGACCTCATCGGGAGGCTGCGGGGTTACTTCATCGTCATCTTCGCCGTCACCCTCTTCTGCGGCTCGATCTACCTGCTGCTGGCCACCGACGTCGGCGCCCGGCTCGGG
>JAUZEX010000935.1 GCA_030838815.1 Actinomycetota bacterium | reverse complement strand
GATCGCCATTCCCTGGCGGGCGGCGTGCAGCGCACGGATGAACGCGAAGAGCATGCGGATGCCGACGCTGTCGATGTAGCGGACGTCGGTCAGGTCGACGACGAGACCAAGGGTGTCGTTGGGGACGCCCCCCAGCACGGTCGCCGCCACGGCCGCCGTGTTGGCGAGGTCGATATCGCCCTCCAACCGGGCGACGACGACGTCTCCCTGGCGCTCCATCTCGACGCCCCGGGCACTCATCCGACAACCTCCTGTTCCAGGGTGAGCCGGCGCCGCATCCGGACCTCCGTGCCGGACGGGCCACGGACGATCTCGAGATCGTCGACATAGGCCTCGATGATGGCCAGGCCCCGCCCTCCCACATCGCGGCGCGGCTCGCGCCACGAACCCCGGTCCCGGACACGGATCTCCACCCCGCCGTCGCCCACCGCGGCCTGCACCTCGAACTCCGAGCGGGCCGGGCCGACGGCGTGGCGGATGGCGTTCGTGCAGGCCTCGCCGCAGGCGGTGAGGAGCTCGTAGGCCTCCGCGTCGCTCGCTCCGGCCCGCACGAGCCACCGCCGCAGCGTCGCCCGCAGCGGTGCCAGGACACCGGGCACGGCTGGCACGTGGAGCTGGAGCCGGTCCCCCAGGGCGATGAGCTGCACGGCCAGCAGGGCGACGTCGTCGTCGCTGGGGGCGCCCACGAGGACGCCGCGCATCACCTGGGAGCAGAACGCGTCCGGGTCCCGGGGGCCGTTCTGGGCCGCCCGCCGCAGCCGGGCCAGACCGTCCTCGAGCGGGGTCGCCCGATCCTCCACGAGCCCATCGGTGTAGAGCAGAAGGGTCGCTCCGGGGGTGAGCACGGTGCAGGTCTCGCGGTAGCCGGCCGTCGCCAGCGCGCCCACGGGAGGCCCGTTGCCTCCCTCGAGGAAGCGGGCGTCGCCGTTCGCCTCCACCAACAGGGGCGGCGGATGGCCGGCGTTGACCATCCGGAGTTCGCCGCTCTCGGCGTCGAGGACGCCGTAGATCATCGTGGCCATGTGGTCGGAGCCGGCGTCGAGCAGCAGGCCGTTCAGACAGTTGAGGACCTGAGCGGGCGTCTTCCCCTCGAAGGCGTAAGCGCGGACGGCGTTCCGGAGCTGTCCCATGAGCGCCGCCGCCCGCTCGCCCCGGCCGACGACGTCGCCCATGGCCAGCCCGATGCCGCCCCCGGGGAGCTGCATGACGTCGTACCAGTCGCCGCCCACGTCGACATCCGGGCCGCCGGGCACATAACGGGCGGCCGTCGCCAGGCCCGGGATCTCCGGGAGGCGCTCGGGGAGGAGGCTCTGCTGCAGCGTCTCCGACACCGACCGCTGCCGGGCGAAGAGGCGGGCGTTCTCGACCGCGATGGCCGCCCGCCGGGCCAGCTCCTCGGCGAGGCTGACCGTCTCGGAATCTCCCCCGAACCCGGGGGCCGTCTCGTTCACCAGCCAGAGGACCCCGAGCGTCTCCCGTCGCCCCGACAGGGGCACGGCCACCGCCCACAGCCCCTCCGCCTCGACCAGTTTGGGACGGCCCGACCGCAGCGCCTGGACGGCGGGGTCCGAGTCGTGGCCCGGCAGCGGGCGCAGCCGATTGGCCCGGGTGGTCCGTTCGGGGTGCCCGGCGGCCGCCGCCCGCCGCAGTGAACCATCGTGCTCCACCAGATCGATCAGGCAGACGTCGGCCACGGTGGGGGTCGCCAGCCGGGCGAGGTCGCCCATCATGACGTCGAGCTCCAGCGACGAGGTGAGCGCCCGGGTGGCGTCGGCCAGCAGGGCGAGCCGGGCGCCGGCCGCCTCGGCCGCCGTCCGGGCGGAGCGCTCAGCCTCATAGAGGCGGGCGTTCTCGATGGCCGCCTCCCGTCGCTCCGAGAGCAGCGACTCGTTCAGCCGCCACGTCACCAGGCAGACCAGGCTCAGGCCGGTGATGAACAGGGCGTGGATACCGGCCCACTTCCAGGGCTCGTTGCGAGCGGCGAAGTGGTTGAACACCGATGTGGCATCGAGGGCGCCGATGAGGCCGTGGTGGACGAAGACGTACCCGATGGCGACCAGGAACGGCAGCCAGTCCTGGTACAGGGTCACGAGGGCGACCATCACGAAGAAGTGGAAATGCATCTCGATGACGCCGCCGGAGAGATGCACGAGGACCGCCGACGCCGACAGGAGCCCGAAGCTCGCCACCACCGTGCGGGCCCGCCGGCCGAGGGCGGACGACCCGGCCAACACCGCCGCCGACGGGACGATGGCGCCCTCCACGATGGCGTGCAGGGGAGAGAAACCCCGGGCGAGGGCGAAGAGCGGGATGAACAGGGCGTGGAGCCAGAGCACGACGAGGATGCCGGCGTGCCGGGCCCGCCAGACGTCGTCCGGCAGGGTTCCACCCTCGGGGATGACCGCCCGCACCCGTGTCCACATGATCGAACCCACGGCGACGGCCTACCCCGCCGCCCAGGAACTGGAAACCGGGACTCGGACATCTCGACCGCGCCGGTTGCGGCGGAGCGTCCCCGTCGGCGTAGACTGGGGGTCGTGTTGGCCGCCACCCTCATTCTCGTAGTTCCCTAGCGCACCGAGGCGCTCCGCCTCGCTGCGCTCTCCGACCCTCCGCTCACAGCGGGGGGTTTTTGTTTGCCCCGCTACCGTGACGCTTCCCAGGAAGGGATCTTCGACCATGCAGATGACCGGCGCCCAGGCGCTCATCAAGAGCCTGGAGATGGAAGGGACAGAGGTCATGTTCGGCCTCCCCGGCGGGGCCATCCTGCCCGTCTACGACCCGCTGCTGGAGTCGACCATCCGCCACATCCTGGTCCGCCACGAGCAGGGCGCGGGCCACATGGCCGAAGGCTATGCGCATGCTACCGGCCGGCCCGGCGTGGCCATGGTGACGAGCGGCCCGGCGGCGACCAACATCGTCACCCCGCTGTGCGACGCCATGCTCGACTCCATCCCCTTCGTCTGCATCACCGGGCAGGTGCCGCTGTCGGCCATCGGCACCGACGCCTTCCAGGAGTGCGACACGACCGGCATCACCATGCCGGTCACGAAGCACAACTGGCTGATCCAGCGCGCCTCCGACATCCCGACCGTGATCCGGGAAGCGTTCTACGTCGCCACCACCGGCCGCCCCGGCCCGGTTCTCGTCGACATCCCCAAGGACATCGCCAACCAGACGATGGAGTGGTACTGGCCCGACGGCGTCGACCTCCCCGGCTTCCGGGCCCCGCAGCCGCCCGACCCCCGCCTGGCCCGGGAGGCGGCCCGGCTGATCCTGGCCGCCGAGCGGCCCGTGATCTACGCCGGGGGCGGGATCCTCAAGGCGCGGGCGGCCGAGGCGCTGCGCCGTCTGGCCGAGCTCACCGGCATCCACGTCGTGACCACGCTCATGGCCCGGGGTTCCTTCCCCGACGACCACCCGCTGTGCCTCGGCATGCCCGGGATGCACGGCAACTACAGCGCCGTCACGGCCATGCAGCAGTCCGACCTCCTCATCGCCCTCGGCTCCCGCTTCGACGACCGGGTCACGGGCAAGGTGCCGGCCTTCGCCCCCCAGGCCAAGATCATCCACGTCGACATCGACCCCGCCGAGATCGGCAAGGTCCGCCGGGCCGACGTCGGCATCGCCGCCGACTGCCGGGCGGCCATCGAGGCCATCACGGCCGCCGTCGAGGCCGAGCTGCGAGACACGGCCACGGTCGCTCCCGACCGGTCCGACTGGAACGCCACCGTCGGCGGCTGGCAGGCCGCCCATCCGCTCTCCTACGACCAGGAGGACGACGGGCCGCTCAAGCCCCAGTTCTGCATCGAGCAGCTGCGCGACCACACCCCCGACGACACGATCGTCGTGTCCGGCGTGGGCCAGCACCAGATGTGGAGCTCGCAGTACTGGAAGTTCAACCATCCCTACACCTGGGTCAACTCCGGTGGGCTCGGCACGATGGGCTTCGCCGTGCCGGCCGCCATCGGGGCCAAGGTCGGCAAGCCCGACCGCATGGTGTGGGCCATCGACGGCGACGGCTGCTTCCAGATGACGGCCCAGGAGCTCGTCACCGCTACCGCCGAGCGGGTGCCGATCAAGGTCGCGATCCTCAACAACGCCTACCTGGGCATGGTCCGCCAGTGGCAGGAGCTGTTCTACAAGGAGCGCTACAGCGAGGTGTACCTCTCGCCCGACCTGCCCGACTACGTGAAGTGGGCCGAGGCGATGGGCTGTGTGGGCCTGCGGGTCGAGAACCCCGAAGATGTCGCCCCCACCATCGAGAAGGCCAACGCCGTCGACGACCGGCCGGTCGTCATCGACTTCCGCGTCGACTACCGGGAGAAGGTGTACCCGATGGTGCCGGCCGGGTCGTCGAACGACGACATCATCCTCGGCCCGGCCGAGGGGGAGGGCGGTCACTGATGCCCGATTCGAGGACAGGAGTCACGCATCACATCCTGTCGGTGCTGGTGGAGAACAAGCCCGCCGTCCTGACGCGGGTGACGAGTCTGTTCTCCCGCCGGGGGTTCAACATCTACTCCCTGGCCGTCAGCCCGACCGACGACGAGCGCTTCTCTCGCATGACGATCGTCGTCGACGCCGAGTCGGCCCCGCTGGAGCAGGTCACGCGCCAGCTCGACAAGCTCATCAACGTCGTCGACATCCAGGAGCTGTCGGCCGGGGCGGCCGTCGAGCGGGAGCTGATGTTGACCACCGTCGCCGTCGACGCCTCCAACCGGGGCCAGGTCACGGAACTGGCCGCCATCTTCGAAGCCAAGATCCTCGACGTCGGAACGGAGGCCCTCACGCTGATGGTGGCCGGCACGCCGGAGAAGCTCGATTCGGTCGAGGAGCTGCTCCGCCCGTTCAGGATCACCGGCCTGCAGCGGACGGGCCGGATCGCATTACCCCGGATACCCCGCGGTACCGTCCGCCTTGCTGCCGTAACGGAAAGCGCCTAGGAGGCCTCTGATGCCCGTCACCATCTACTACGACGACGACGCCGACCTCGGCCTCATCGAGGGCAAGAAGGTGGCCGTCCTCGGCTACGGCTCCCAGGGCCACGCCCACGCCCTCAACCTGCGCTCTTCCGGGGTCGACGTGCGGGTCGGCCTGCGGGAGGGGTCGTCATCGTGGGCCAAGGCGGAGGCCGCCGGGCTCAAGGTGGCGTCGATCGCCGACGCCTCGAGCGAGGCCGACGTGATCATGGTCCT
>JAUZEX010000928.1 GCA_030838815.1 Actinomycetota bacterium | reverse complement strand
TGGAATCCCCCCTCCGCCCGGCGAGGTACCGGCAACTCGTTGCCCCGCCCGCCGCCGCCCGGGAAATTCGCTCGCCCGCCGGGCCGGCCGCCCTCTACGGTGCGGTCGCCGCCGATCCTCGCCGCCGGGACGAACCCCCAGTAACTCCCGGCGGCAGGCTTCGGCGCTCGCCCGGTTGCGGGCCTGATCGGTGACGGGCGTCACCCGCCGTTTGCCGAGGCCTCACCAACGAGCGAGGAGTCCCATGGACCTCGAAGCACTGGCGCTGGCGGTCGACGACCGCATCCGGGTCCCCGCCGCCGAACGGAGTTCGGGCCGCCTCTCCGCCGTCCGGTCGGAATCCGACGCCGAGGGAGACGGCGTGGCCCTCGACCTGCTCGCCGAGGGTGAGGCCCGGACGCTCCCGCAACGGGTGCGCGTCCCGGCCGGCGTGCAGGCGATCGCCCTGGCCAGCGGCGTCTGGGTCGCCCCCATGGAGGACGACGGCCCCAACCGGCCGCCAAGCCAGCACCCTGAGCGGCGCCGGGCCCACCTCACGGTCCTGATCAGCAGCGAAGACGACCGGGACGCCGTCGACGTGGCCGTCCTCCGCTACGGCGACGGCGCCCCCACCGTCCTCCGGGGCGGCGTCGGCCTGATCCACCAACGCATGCTCCGCTGCTGGTCCCGGCGTCCTGAAGCCCCCTGGGCCACCACGCGCTCCGACCCCGCCGCTCGCCGCTGACCTGGGGAACTGTCACGCCGTGCCATTTGGGGGGAAATCGGGTGTTTGTCGTCATGGCGCCCCGTTTCCGGCGTTTCAAGCGCATTGGGCCGATTCGCCGCCACGCCGGCGGTCAGATACCCCCGAGGTGCCGTCGGGGAGAAGGAGCGCTCCGTGCGCCGCACCCTGCTCGTGATGTTGCCCTGCCTCGCCCTCGCTGTGATGTCCCTCCCCGCCCAGGCCGACTCCGACACCGTGGACCGCTACTACCGGCTCCAGGCGACAGGCCTCGTGACCCTGACGCCTGACGGGCTCACCCACGCGGGCGACATTGCCGGCACCGAGGCCGTCGTGAATGCTGTCGGTGACGTCGTGGACCGCATCCCGTTCCAAGCCAAGGCCGCTGACCGGCCGCTGGGCCAGACGATCTCACAGGTGCCTTGCGTCCAGGACACGAAGGGCCGAGACGGATTCACGGCCTACCTCCCCCCGGTCGTGTACTCCATCGACAAGAAGAACGAGAAGGGGTCCTTCCAGTTCAACTTCTACAGCCAGGACAACGCCCGAGAAAATCAGCTCCACCAGCCGACCGTCCAGGTCCTTTCCTGCGCTGTCGGCGGCGTTGACGCCGGAAATGGCTCCCGTCTTACCGTCAGCGGCCCCGGCGTCGCCTTCAACGACGCCCAGACGGCCCGGAAACTGGGGCACACCTGGCGGGAGGGCAAGACCCCCAAGGACTACTCGGTCTCGCTCGGGTTCCAGGTGCCCGCCGGCGCCGTCACGGTCACGGGCGGCATCCAGCAGAATCCAGCCAACTACTTGAAGGGCTCGGTCGTCCCGCCCTACGACTACGGCGACATGGCGCAGTTCCACGACAACGCTGTCAACGCCTGGTGGGAGGAAGGCTGCCGTCCGCACTGCCGACGCTGGAACGGCAGTGCCGACTACCAGGGTTCCGTGGGTGAGGGCCTCTGGGAATTCCCCCAGGGGTACAAGAACGAGGCGCTCGGCCGCGGCTTCAAGTACGCCGGATACCTGGAGCACTTCTGCGGCAACCCGTTCGGTTGCTGAAGTGAAGACGAGATGTCCGGGTAGGGTGGCCGCCGTGCCCAGGAGCAGCTTCGTCCTCCTCGCGGCGGCCGCCATCATCATGGCCGGATGCAGCTCCAGCCCCAAGCGGGAGTCCTCCCCTCCTCAGACCGTCCGGCCAAGCGAGCTGGTCGCCGTTGAAGGCCCGACGCCCGCCGGCCGCTTCTACGCCAAGGCGGGCGCCGACGACCTTGCATCCGACCTCTACGAGGTCACCCTGCCGTCGCAGTTCAAGCGGTTGACGTCCGGCGCCCGGATATCAACGGTGGGTGGATGCGCGACGAAGATCGTCGTCGCCGCCGCTCAGAGAGAGGTTGGGTACCTCGATACCCTCCAAGAGCTCCGAAACGGGCAGCTCGTCCCCTTGGAGAAGCTCGGCCCGGGGCACGCCTTCGATCCCGACCTGAGCCCCGACTGCCGCCTTCTCTTACACGAGACAAAGGGAAACGGACCTACCACCACCGGGGAGATCAGACGGTTCGATCCCGCGACGGGCGCGACCGCGGTCGTTGTCTCGGGGCCGACCGTCACTGGAGCCGCTTGGGGTCCAGACGGGCAGGTCCTCGTGCTGCGCCGGGAGCCGAGCGGGCCGAAGCTCGACATCGTCGGGACCGGCGGCACCAAACAGGAGATCGACCCCAAGGTTCCGGACATCGGGAACACCCCCTGGGGCAAGAGCGGGTGGATCGCCATGGCAGTCTTCACGACGCCAGGCCAGCCTCCGACCGCCACCCTCTTTGTCAACCCCGCGACCGGGAAACGATCCACGCTCGATGGCTGGCTTCCTCTCGCCTGGTCGCCCGCCGGCGACCTGCTCCTGGTGAGGGACGCGGCCAAGGGCACAACGTTGGCCG
>JAUZEX010000913.1 GCA_030838815.1 Actinomycetota bacterium | reverse complement strand
GGGAGATCGCAGTTGCTGACCGTGGCCACGCTGTCCTCCTAGTTACCGTTCTCGTGTTTGGCCCGGCGGGCTTCCGCCAGCCAGACAGGCACCGGGGCGTCCCCCATGGGGCCGGCCGGCTCTGGTTCGGCCTCGTCCGCCTCGGGGATTTCGCCCGGGGGTCCGGGGGTGTCCCCCGGGAGGATCGTCTCGTGCTCCCCGAGGAGGTGGTTGACCAGCATGTCGAAGGCCACGAGGCGGATCTGGGCCGAGAACTCCTCGACGAAGCCCGGGTCGCGGCCCCGGGGCTTGATCTCGCGCTCGTAACCGTCGCCGCAGATCGGGCACTCCAGGGCGTAGAACCACCGCTCGCCCTTGTCCTCGAAGCGGACCGCATCCGCATGCTCGTCGCCGAGGTGGGCGTGCAGCACGCGGGGTGGTCCGTCGAAGGAGCAGAACGGGCAGTTCATGCTGTCAGCCGAGTTTGTCGGTGAGTGCGGGGACGAGATCGAACAGGTCGACGGTCGTGCCGTAGTGGGCGACGTCGAAGATCGGGGCCGCGGCGTCGGTGTTGCAGGCGATGATCAGCTCCGCGTCGCGCATGCCCTCGAGGTGCTCAGGCGCCCCGGAGATGCCGAAGGTCAGGTACACCTTGGGCTTCACCTTGAGACCCGACTTGCCGACCTGGCGGGTCTTCGGCAGCCATCCGAGGTCGGTGACCGGCCGGGACGCCGACAGCGGCGCCCCCATGGCGTCGGCCAGCTCCTGCACGTCGTCCATGTTGTCCTGGCTGCCGATCCCCCGGCCGACGGAGACGAGGAGGTCAGCGGCGGTGATATCGACGTCGCCGCCCTCCGGCTCGACCAGGGCGAGAAACGACGTGTTGAGGTCGTCGAGCCCGGCAGGAGGCGCGAACGCCTCGACGGCCGGGGTGCCGGCGCCGGCCCCTGCATCATTGGGGGCAGCGAAGGAGCCGGCCACCACGGTGCAGATTCCCTTGTCGCCCGAGATGGCGACTTCGGCCAGCAGCTTCCCGCCGTAGACCTGGGCCGTGGCCACCAGGTCGCCCCCGTCCGCCACGAGGCCGACGGTGTAGGCCACGAGCGGGGCGCCCCAGGCGGCCGACAGCCCGGCGCCGAGGTCCATCCCGATGGTCGAGTTGGCGATGAGCACGAGACGGGGCTGGCGCTCGGTGCAGATCGCCGCCAGTGCCTTCTCCCACGCCTCGGGGTTGTAGTCGGAGAGGGCGGGGTGGTCGACGGTGAGCACGGCGTCGGCGCCGCCCACCGAGTTGGCCAGCGCCGGGGCGCCCAGGAGGGCGACCACGGCCTGACCGCCGGTGGCGCCGGCCAGCTCCTTGGCCTTGCCCACCAGCTCGAGCGTCGCATCGGACAGCTGGCCGCCGACGTGGTCGGCCAGCACGAGGATGTCGTTCGCCATTGCAGACTCCCTTTACTTGAGCAGGCCCTTGGACCGGATGAGGTCCAGGATGCGGTCGGCGACGTCCTCCGGGCTGCCGGTCAGCATCTCGGCGTGGCCCGACTTCTCCGGGGCGAACAACCGGCGGACGGTGATGCCCGGATCGCTCACATTGCCGGCCGCCGCCACCTCCTCGATCCCGCCCGCCTGCTGCGCCTGGCGGATCCGGGTGATGGAGGCGTAGCGGGCCGGGGCCCGGGCGGCCTGCACGCCGATGACGGCCGGCAGCTTCACCTCCAGCCGGGCCGACTTACCGCCGCCGAACTCCTGGCTGACCTGAATCGTGTTTTCCTTGCCCTCGACCGAGATGACGACGCCGACGTGGGGCCAGCCCAGCATCGGCCCGAGCAGGGCCGGCAGCTGGCCGTCGAGGTCATCGACCGCCTGCACGCCGGCCAGCACCAGGTCGACCGCCTGGCCGGAGAGCCACTGGGCCAGCGTGGCGGCCCGGGTGTGGCTGTCGATCCAGCCGTCGCCGAGGCCGGTCAGGTTGACGGCCTTGTCGGCGCCTTTGGCGATGGCGGTGTAGAGGCTGAGCTCGACGTCGGGGTCGCCGAAGCCGACCGCAATCACCTCACCGCCCACGGCCTCCTTCACCAGTAGGGCCTCCTCCAGGGCCTGGTCGTCCCACTCGGACAGGACGAACTTCAAAAACTCCCGGTCGACGTCGGTCCCCTCGTCGTTGAGCTCGAGCTCCTCGGCGAGGTCCGGTACCTGCTTGAGCGGAACCACGATGCGCATGGTGGGGCCTCTTTCAATGGGTCAGCTCGTGAAGAGCGAGGTCGGAACGGATACCGGCGAGGTCGTCGGGGTTGGGGACGAAGGGGAAGTCGCGGATGGGCTCCGATGGGCGGTAGGAGCCGTAGGGCCGGGTGCAGCCCGGCTCACCGCCCGCGCCCGGGCAACCGTTGGTCATGAACGGGATCCCGCTCTCGATGCTGCGCTCGACGACGTCGGCGTCCCCGTCGAGGACGACGAGGTTGTCGTCGGCGTCGAAGTCGAACCGGGCAGCGGCGAAGCCGTCGGTTTCGATGAGGTGCTTGGCCAGCTGGATCCGGCGCCAGCGGCGCAGCTCCGACTTGGGGTGCTCGGCCATGCGGGAGTCCGGCTCGGGGTTGAAGCAGAACAGAT
>JAUZEX010000909.1 GCA_030838815.1 Actinomycetota bacterium | reverse complement strand
GTGCGGAGGTGGACGTCGAAGGCCACCAGGCCCCGCATCCCGGTGGAGATCGACGGGACGTCGGCCGCCCACATGCTGGTGTCGGACACGACCACCACGTCGCAGGCCAGTCGCTCCCGCTCCGCCTCCAGGAGCCCGTCGAAGTGGGGGCTGCCGGTCTCCTCCTCGCCTTCCACCAACACCTTCACGTTGACCGGGACGGCGCCGGGCCCGTGCCCGCCGAGGAGGCCCCGGATCGCCTCGAGGTGGCAGAGGACCTGGCCCTTGTCGTCACTGGCGCCCCGGCCGAACAGCCGCCCGCCCCGCACGGTGGGCTCGAACGGCGGCGAGTCCCACTCGTCGAGGGGGTCGACGGGCTGCACGTCGTGGTGGCCGTAGATCAGCGCCGTGAGCGGGCCGTCGGCGTGGAGCCAGTCGCCGTAGACGGCGGGATGTCCGGGGGTGGGCAGCACCTCGACGTGCTCGAGGCCGGCGGCGGCCATGCGCTCGGCGCACCACTCGGCCGAGGTGGCGACGTCGCGGTCGTGGACGGGGTGGGCGCCGATCGACGGAATCCGCACCCAGCCGGCCAGGGCGTCGAGCACCGTCGGGCGTTCGGCGGCGAGGAAGTCGGCCAGGACCGGGGTTGTCGCCCCCAGATCGAACATGGGACTTAAGGGTAGGCCGAAGGGTCCGCGACTCTGCGGTCCTGGTCCAATACGCTCCGTGGTACGAGCCTTACGGATCGGGGGCCACGATGAAGTCGTCCATGCTGCGGATCCTGTGCGGATCCGCCACCGCCGCACTGCTGGCTGTCGCGCCGGTCGCCGGCGCCACCGCCCACGCGATGGCGACCGTACCCCGGCTGACCGCGGCTGGGAGTGATCCCTGTAACGGCGACCCCAACTGCAGTTCGGGTGGTGCTAGCGCGCCCAGCGGCGGGGCCTATCAGGGAAGCCAGCCCCCGAACAACGGCCAGCCGAGCAGCCCGCCGCCCAGCAGCAGCGGTCAACCGCCCTCGGGTAGCAGCGGCCAACCGACCAGCCCACCGCCGAGCGGCAGCAGCAGCGGCCAACCCAGCAGCCCACCGCCGAGCGGCGGCAGCAGCGGCCAACCCAGCAGCCCACCGCCGTCCGGCAGCAGCGGCCAACCGACCAGCCCACCGCCGTCCGGCAGCAGCGGCAGCGGCCAGACGGGCAGTGGCAGCAGTGGCAGCAGTGGCAGCACCGGTTCCGGCTACGGCTCCGGCGGGAGTGGATCGGGCCAGACCTGCGACAGCACCAGCTCCGGCTCCTCCGGCTCGGGCACCTCCTCCTCGTCGTCCTCGGGGAGCAGCAGCGCCGGTTCCTCCTCGGGCAGCACCGGCTCGGCACCCTGTGACGGCACCGGATCGGGCAGCGCCTCCAGCGGGAGCTCGGGGCAGGCCGGCGGGGGCCAGGGGGGCACTGGCACCGGCAGCGGCTCGGGCAAGAAGGGCAACGGCAAGAACGGCAAGAGCGGGAGCGGCGGCAAGAACGGGAGTGGCGGCAAGAAGCCGAAGAGCTCGAAGAAGAACGGCCACACGACCGATCCGCAGAACGGCCAGAGCAGCAGCAGCCAGAACGGGCACGTCACCAGGGACTCCGGCAGCGACCCGAACGGCGATTCCGCCGGTGACCCCAATGGCGACTCGGGCGGTTACTCCGACGGAGCCGACAACGGATCCGACAACGCCGACAACGGTGCCGACAACGCCGACAACTCGAGCGACCCCCACCACAACGACCCGCCCAAGAAGTCCTCCTCCTGCAAGTCCGACGGCAGCCCGAAGAAGGCCGACCAGCGCGACTCCTCCTGCCCGACCAGTTCCGACAAGAAGGCCAAGGACAGCAACGGCAAGGACAGCGGTTCGAAGGACAGCGGTTCCAAGGACAGCAAGGACAGCGGCTCCAAGGATGGCAAGGACAGCAAGGCCAAGAACGGCGACAAGGGCGACAACAACGACGATCCCTGCGCCGATGGCGGTAAGGGCTTCGTCGACCGTATCGGCTGCCGGGTAAAGGCGGGCTGACCCTGTCGGAGGAAGCCATCGTCGAGCGGCTCCGGGCCATCGAGGAAGAGCTGCGGGACCTGGCCTACGACCGTCTCCGCGACGCGATGGACCGGCCCGCGGTGCTGGCCGAGGAGCGCCGTCTGCACCAGGCCCGACGGGCCATCGAGAAGGCCATCCACCTCCTCACCCCCGACGGCGGCGAAGACCCCGACTGACGGCCCTCCCGGTCCGCCGGAGCTACTTGCAGCGGGTGGACGGGGGGCCGGGGCGGGGGTCGTCGACCCGACGGACCCGGTCGTTGTAGGTGTCAGCCACGAACAGGTGGCCGGCCACGTCCACCGCCACCCCGCGGGGCTCGAACAGCCGGGCGGTCGTGGCCGGGCCGCCGTCGCCGCCGAAGCCCTGCCGGCCGCAACCGGCCACGGTGGAGATGATCCCGGCGGGATCCACCATCCGGACGCGGTGGCTCATGCTGTCGGCGACGAAGACATCGCCCCGCCCGTCCACCGCCACCCCACGGGGATGGTTGAGCTGCGCCGAGAGGGCCGGCCCGCCGTCGCCGGTCGCGCCCTCGGTTCCATCGCCGGCGACGGTCGTGATCGTGCCCGACGGGTCGATCCGCCGGATGCGGTGGTTGTTGTCGTCGGCGACGTAGAGGTTGCCCGCCCCGTCCATGCCCAGGCTGCGGGGAGCGTCGAACCGGGCGGCGGTGGCCGGGCCGCCGTCGCCGGAGTAGCCGGTCTCGCCGGTGCCGGCGATCGTCGTGATCGTGCCCGTGGCGTCGACCCGCCGGACGCGCTCGTTGCCGGAGTCGGCGATGAAGAGGTCGCCGGAGGGAGCGGCGTACACCGCCTTCGGATCCTCGAGCAGCGCGGCGGCCGCCGGACCGCCGTCGCCCGCCGAGCCGGGCGCGTCACCGCCGGCGACGGTGGTGATGATCCCTGAGGCCAGGTCGACCCGCCGGACCCGATGGTTGGCGGAGTCGGCGATGAAGAGGTTCGTCCCGGCCGGATCGACCGCCACGCCGTGGGGCCAGTGGAGCGTGGCCGCCACCGCCGGGCCGCCGTCACCGGAGTACGACGCTTCGCCCGTCCCCGCCATGGTGGTGACCGCGCCGTCGGGGGTGACCCGGCGGATGCGGTGGTTGAACGTGTCGGAGACGTACACGGTGCCGTCGGGGCCGACCGCCGCCCCCCGGGGCTGGTCGAAGGCGGCCGACACCGCCGAGCCGCCGTCGCCCGAGAAGCCCCGCTGGTTGCTCCCGGCCACGGTGCGGATGACCCCGCCGGCGGCGGAGTCGGTCTGGGCCGACGCCGGCAAAAGCCCACCGGGCGCCGCGGCCAGTGCCACCAGCGCCACCGCCACCCGCAGCCGCCGCCGGCGCATGCTCAGCCGGGCCGGCCGGACGGCCGGGCCTTCGCCGCGCCACGCGGCCCGGCCTTCGCCGCGCCATGCGGCCCGGACTGCCCAGCGCCCCGCGGCGCCGGCTGCCCACCGCCCTGCGGCGGAGCCTGCCCACTGCCCTGCGGCGGAGCCTGGCCACTGCCCTGCGGCGGAGCCTGGCCACCGCCCTGCGGCGGAGCCTGGCTGCCATCCTGCGGCGGAGGCTGCCCACCGCCCTGCGGTGGAGCCTGGCCACTGCCCGGAGGGGGAGGCTGCCCACCGTCCTGCGGAGGAGGCTGCCCACCGCTCTGGGGCGGAGGCTGGGAGTCGCTCGGCGGGGGCGACGGCGAGCCCCCCGACTGGTCCACAGCCGGGTAACCCGGCTGGAACGGGGGATCGGGCTGGTTGAAGTAGGGATCCTGGGCCCAGCTGTTGAAAGCCGAGTAGCTCTGGGGGGACGTGTTCACGCGCCAGTCGAAGAGGTGCACGACCGAGAACACGACCACCGCCGCGATGGCCGGCAGCTTCTCCCGTATGGCGATCTGGGCCTCGGCGATCCACTTGGCCTTGTCGCCCGACTGGCGCTCCTGGGCCCCCCACTCCCCGACCATCAACGGCTTGTGGTGGGCGACGCCGAATGTGTAGAAGGAGTCGAAGATCTCCACGAAGGAACGCCAGTCCTCCTTGCGCCCCGGCGCCCAGTTGTATCCGTCGGTGCAGACCCAGTCGACCCACTCGTCGCCGGGATAGAAGGGCTGGGCGGCGTCCGACTTGAAGCCCCGGGCGTTGGGGCACCACACCCGCACCACGTTGTCGGCGCCCCGCTCGTGGAGCCGGCCCCAGATGTAGCGCCAGGCGGCGATGAACCGCTCGGGCGAGCCGACCTTGCTCGACTTCTCCGACCGGGCGCCGTCCATCTCCCAGCACCAGCGCAGGAAGAGCGGCTTGCCCAGCGCCTTGAGGCCGTCGGCCCGGGCATCGATGATGGCGTCGAAACCTCCGCTGAGGATCTTGTCGACGTCCTCGCAGCCCCACGAGATCAGCGGATAGCGGTCCTTGGCCATGTCGTAGGGCTCCCGCCAGGTCGGGAACTCCTCGTCGAACGTGTAGTAGTAGTTCCGGATGTCGAAGGTGCGGCCGGCGTCGGCCTCGTACTTCTCGAACTCGTCCTGCTCCGGGCCGGGCTTGCTCGACTGGTCGGCGTGGGCGCCGAACAGGGCTCCCTGCGGGGGCACGAGCTTGCCGATCGGCCGGTGGTAGTCGGCCGGCGTCGGGGGTACGGGATAGTCGGGTGGTGTGTCCTGGGCCCGGGCCACCAGCGTCCCGCCGATCTGCGCCACCAGGAGTCCCAAGCACACCACTGCTGTTCGAGGGGCGCGACTTCTCACAGCGGTCAATGTTAGTTGAGTCCTGCTTTGGGTCAACTGGGACAGTTGTGCCTTACGTCTCTTCGACCTGGCGGACGGGGAACGGCACAATGGGCGGCATGGAGACCGACAACGTGATCGTGAAGGACGAGGGCGCCGTCACCCGGATCAGCCTCAACCGGCCGGAGAAGCGGAACGCGCTCTCGCTCGACCTCATGTCCGACCTCATCAAGGCCCTGCGGCTCGACGCCCGCGACAGCCAGGTGGTCGTGTTGGAGGGGGCGGGCCCGTGCTTCTCGGCGGGCCACGACCTGTCGGAGATGCGCGACCGTCCCCTGCCCTTCTACCAGCAGCTCTTTGGGGTCTGCACCGAGCTCATGGAGGCCATTCAGTCGATACCCCAGCCGGTGATCGCCAAGGTCCACGGCTTCGCCACCGCCGCCGGCTGCCAGCTGGTGGCGGCCTGCGACCTGGCCGTGGCGGCCGAGGGGTCGTGGTTCGCCACGCCCGGCGTGAAGATCGGCCTCTTCTGTTCCACGCCGATGGTCGAGGTGTCCCGGGCCGTGGGGCGCAAGCGGGCCATGGAGATGCTCCTCACCGGTACCCCGATCGACGCCGCCGTCGCCGCGGAGTGGGGCCTGGTGAACCGCGTCGTGCCGGTCGAGGGCCTCGACGACGCCGTGGGCGACCTGGCCGAGCGGATCGCCGCCGCCAGCCCCCTCGTCGTCGGAATCGGGAAGCAGGCCTTCTACCGCCAGATCGACCTCGACAAGCGCCAGGCCTACGACCTCACCAAGGCCGTCATGACGATGAACGCCATGACCGGCGACGCCCAGGAGGGCATCTGCGCCTTCCTGGAGAAGCGCACCCCGACCTGGACGGGCGAATAGCCCAGGGGGCGAATAGCCAAGAGGGTCAATAGGCGGCGCGCTCCACCGCTTTGCTGGAATGGCGGCAATGGAGCGCAACCTGGCCGACATCTTCGAGGTGGTCGTCGACGCCGTCCCCGAGCGCGAGGCGCTCGTCTGCGGTGATCGGCGGCTGACCTACGCCGCCCTGGACGAGCGGGCCAACCGCCTCGCCCACCACCTGGCCGGGGCCGGCGTCGGCCCCGGCGACCACGTCGCCGCCTACCTCTACAACGGCACCGAGTTCGTCGAGACCATGCTGGCCGCCTTCAAGCTGCGGGCGGCGGTGGTCAACGTGAACTACCGCTACGTGCCCGCCGAGCTGGCCTACCTGCTCGCCGACTCCGATGCCAAGGCCGTCGTCTACGACACGCGGTTCACCCCCACGCTGGCCGAGGTCGAAGCCGGAGCGGGGCGGGGGAGCCAGGCGAACCCGCCGGAGCTCTCGGCCCGGCTGGCGGTCGGCACCGGCGACGCCGTGGCCGGGTCGGTCCCCTACGAGGACGCCCTGGACGCCGCCCCGCCCGTCCGCCCCGAGATCCGCCGGACCGGCGACGACCTCTACCTCCTCTACACCGGCGGCACCACCGGCATGCCCAAGGGCGTCATGTGGCGCCATACCGACATCCTGGCCGCCGGACTGGGCAACCTCGACGGCGCCGTGACCCGGGAGGAGGAGGCGGAACGGGCCCGGACGGGGAGCGATCGCCACCTCCCGGCCTGCCCGCTGATGCACGGCGCCGCCCAGTGGGTGACGCTGGCCACCTTCTACGGTGGCGGGGCGGTGATCCTCTCGCCCGACACCCGGCTCGACGCCGGCCGCCTCGCCCAGCTCATCGCCACCGAACGGGCCACAGTGGTGACGATCATCGGCGACGCCGTCGGCCGGCCGCTGGCCGATGCGCTGGCCGCCCGGCCCGATCTCGACGTGACGGCGGTGCGGGTCGTCATGAACAGCGGCGCCACGGTGTCCCCGCCGGTGAAGGACGAGCTCATGGCCCGCATGCCGGGTGCCTTCGTCTACGACACGTTCGGCTCGTCGGAGTCGGGCACCGTCGGGAAGTCGGCCAGCGGGGTGGGCAACACGCCGACCCAGGGCCGCTTCGCCCCCCGGGACGACACCATCGTGCTCGACGACGACCTGCGACCGGTGGCGCCGGGCTCGGGCCTGGTCGGGCGCCTGGCCCGCTCCGGGGCGGTGGCGCTGGGCTACTACAACGACCCCGAGAAGACCGCCGCCACCTTCCCGGTCATCGACGGCGTCCGCTACATCGTGACCGGCGATCACGCCCTGGTGGAGGCCGACGGCACGGTTCAGATCCTCGGCCGGGGCTCGGCCTGCATCAACACCGGGGGCGAGAAGGTCTATCCCGACGAGGTCGAGGGAGCGCTGAAGTCGCATCCTGAGGTGGCCGACGCCATGGTCGTGGGCGTCCCCGACGAGCGCTTCGGGGAGCGGGTGGTGGCCCTTGTCGTCCTGCGCCACCGGGGAACACCCCCGAACTCCCCTGGCGCCGGGGAGATCCCGGCCGATCTCGAGGAGCACGTCCGGGCCCGGGTGGCCGGTTACAAGGCGCCCCGGCAGCTGTTCCCGGTGGAGGCCGTCGAGCGCTTCCCGTCCGGGAAGCCCGACTACGGCTGGGCCCGGGACCGGGCCCTCGACCTGGCCGGCCGGCCCGGGGACGCCGCCAGCCGGGCCAGCACCTCGTCCCACAGCCCGGCGTAGGCGGCGACCGCCGGACTGCGGCGGTCGAAGGCGGCCACCGGCGCCTGGTGGGCGCCCATCTGCTCGACGGCGGTGGCCGACGGCACGGCGGACCGCAGGATGCCGGGGTGGGCGAGGCAGAGGTCCTCGATGAGCTCCCGGTGCAGCTTCTTGCGGCGATCGGCCATCGAGAAGAAGGGCAGCACCAGCGGCGAGCGCACGGCCTTCCCCCCGGCCGCCCGGCGGGCGAGGAAGCCGTTGAGCTGGTCGAGCGCCCGCAGCGACAGCGTGGTGGGGATGATCGGCACCAGCAGGGCGTCGGCGGCGTTGAAGACGTTCTCCGACAGGCGGGAGATGCTCGGCGGGCAGTCGAGGAAGACGTGGTTGTAGCGCCTGGTCAGCGGCCGGACCACCCGCTCCAGGCTGCGGCCCGGATCCTTGGCCGCGTCGAGCACGACGTCGAGGTTGCGAAAGGAGAAGTCGGACGGGATGAGGTCGAGGCCGGGGAAGTCGGTGGGGGTCACCGCCTCGCGGCCGTCGACCTTTCCCTGCACCAGCGACTTCCCGCCGCGACGCACCTTGGGCGCGGCCCGGAAGTAATAGCTGGCCGCCCCCTGCGGGTCGAGGTCGAAGACGAGCACCCGGTCGCCCCCGGCCTGGCCGGTGACCGCCGCCCGATGGGCCAGGTTCACGACGGTCGCCGTCTTGCCGACACCGCCCTTCACGTTGTACGTCGCCAGGACGGCCATGGGCCCGAACTCTACGAGGTTGCGCCGGGACGGGCGCTGCTTCGACATGTTGAACAGCGTCACATCGACGACCACCACGGCGGCGCGTGGTGAACCGACCTGCCCCGTCGGCTACTTACCCCGCGTATGGCGCGTTCTTTGTACGGTCCCAGCCCGCCGACGAAGGAGGCGGCGTCGCCCCGCCCGACGGGTTCTGGGTGAAGACCTCGACCCTGATGGCGCCGAAGGACAGGGTGATGCTGTCCGTGGGGGTGTCGTCGGACGACGCCCCGGCGTCGGAGTACGCCGAGACGAACACCGTCTTGAGCGTGATCTTGAAGAATTCGGCTGGCTTCGTGCCGCCCGAGCGGCGCAGCGTCAGCACCGCGATGTCGTAGTGCGCCCCCGACGCGCAGGCCAGGAGCAGCTTCGGCGACGCCTCGCCCAGCGGGGTGGTGAAGGCGAGATCGGTGAAACTCGCCTTGCCGGCCCCCGTTCCGCCGCTCGGGGAGCCGATGGAGGAGGGATTGCTCAGGCCGAAGCTGTACTCCCGCACGACGATGTCGGGCTTGTAGGCGGCGTCGGTGGACCCGCCCTTGACGTCGCCGAGCTTGAGGAAGGCGTCGAAGGCCACAGTCAGACCTCCCCGGTCACGAAGTGGAGGGCGAGTTCGGCGGTGCCGTCCCCGCCGAGCTCGCGGTAGCGCTGGCGGGCGACGTACGACCCTCGGGCGCCGGCGTAGCGGCCGGTCCCGCCGATGATGGCGAAGGCGTCGTCCCGGTCGGGATCGGGGGTGGCGGTGCCGGTCCCGATGATCGAACCGTCCGGAAGGACGAAGGTGTGCAACTCCAGGCTGCCGGCGCCGGACGGGCCGACCTGACCCGGAGCGCCGAGGCTGAAGAGGGCGGCGTGGAACTCGCCGACCTTGTCGCCGTCGGGGGCGGCGTGGAGGTCGCCGGAGGCCACGAGCCGGTCGCCCTTGACGGGTGTTTCCCCGGCCCGTTTGCCCTGGGCGTAGCTCCGCCACTGATGACCGTAGAACATGAGGCTGACCGCCGTGGCGCCGACCGATGGGCCCGACGGTGCCGGCGCCGCCCCCGCCGGCGGCACGGACAACACCGGCCCCGCCGCCCTGACGCCGAACACCCCCACCACCGTCAGGAGCCCTCTCCGGAGCACCGTCCGCCGAGTCGTGCCCATGGCACCTCCCCAACCTCGTTGCGAAGGGCGGAACGTACCCGGCCGGCCCCCGGGTGACCATGGTCGGATCTGGAAGAGCGGGTGACATCTCGGGGAACTCCTCCTACCGGGGCCCGGGTAGGGTCGACGCGATGAACCGCCTCGCCGACGAGACCAGCCCGTATCTGAGGCAGCACAAGGACAACCCGGTCGACTGGTATCCGTGGGGGGAGGAAGCCTTCGCCCGGGCCAGGGCCGAGGACAAGCCGATCATGCTCTCGGTCGGGTACTCGGCCTGCCACTGGTGCCATGTGATGGCCCACGAGTCGTTCGAGGACCCAGAGACGGCCGAGGTCATGAACCGG
>JAUZEX010000903.1 GCA_030838815.1 Actinomycetota bacterium | reverse complement strand
AGGGGCATTCGCTCGGAGGTGCACGTCGGACCACCACAAGGTCTTCCCGAAGCTTCGGTGATCAACTGCGACAACATTCTCACCGTCCCGAAGCTCGACCTTGACGCCGACCCAATCGGCCGCCTCGACGAGATCACCCGAGCGGCGCTCGATCGGGCCATGCGCTTCGCCCTCGACGTCGTGTACTGAGCCCCCAGGGTCGGGTCACCCGTCGGGGGCGGCGGACACCTGCCGGACCCGGTTGTTGTCGGTGTCGGTGAGCAGCAGCTGCCCGGAGCGGTCGACGAAGACTCCGTAGGGGTCGCTGAGGGTGGCCAGCGCGGCGGGGCCGCCGTCGCCGGCGAAGCCGGATGCCGCGGTACCGGCGACCGTCGTGATGAGTCCGGTCCGGTGGTCGATGCGGCGGATGCGGTGGTTGGCGGCATCGGCGATGAAAACGTCGTCAGCCTCGTCCACGGCCACCGCTCTCGGTTCGTTGAGGGCGGCTCGGTCGGCTGGGCGGAAGTCGCCGCTGTAGCCGGGATTCCCGGTCCCGGCCACGGTCGTGATCACGCCGTCGCGGTCGATGCGCCGGAGCCGGTTGGCGACGGCGTCGGCGACATAGAGGTCCCCGTCGTGGTCGACGGCCAGCCCCCGGGGGTCGTCGAGCTGGGCGTTGCTCGCCAGGCCGCCATCACCGGCGGAGCCTCCCTCTCCGGTCCCCGCCACGGTCGTGATGATGCCGGACGGGTCGACGCGGCGGATCCGATGGTTGTCGGTGTCGGCCACCAGGAGAGCTCCATCGGAGGTCGGGACGACGAAGCGGGGCCGGTTCAGCTGGGCGGCGGTGGCCGGTCCGCCGTCACCACTGAAGCCGGGATCACCAGTCCCGGCCACGGTACGGATGATGCCGCTTGGGAGATCGACCATGCGGATCCGATGGTTGGGGCTGTCGGCGATGAACAGATGGCCCCGGTTGTCCACCGCCACACCATGGGGCCGGAATATCGCCGCGTCGACGGCTGGTCCGCCATCGCCGGAGTAGCCGGCCACACCATTCCCGGCCACGGTGCTGATCCGCCCCTCGGGATCCACCTCGCGGATCCGGTTGTTGTAGGTGTCGGTCACGAAGAGGTTTCCCTCGGCGTCGACCGTCACCGCCCGGGGGAAACTGATCGCAGCCGCCGTGGCGGGCCCGCCGTCACCTGACGGCCCCGGGGTGCCGTTCCCCACCACCGTACGAATGAACCCGTTCCTGGTCACCACCGGGCTGGGGAACCCCACCGGCCGGCCGCCCTGCGGGGACATGGCCGCCACTCCAGATGACAGCAGCACGACGACGAGGATCACGCAGCCGGTCAAGGCCTGAAGGCTGCGCATTCGTCGTTGCCGGTCCGTCGCCAGCCAGCGGTACCGTTCGTCACCAATCGCTCCTCGCCGGAGGGTCGAGTTGGCGAAACCAAACGGCTCCCGACCGCGCCGCGTCCGGCACGTTAGCTCCCGCAGGGTCCACCGAAGGCGAGGATCGGCTGCTCATCAGAACCGTGCAGCTTGGCGGGCGCGAGAGGAACGGCTTCAGTCGAGCTCGGCCAGCACCTCCCCGATGATCTTTGTGGCTTGGTGAGCGGAAAGCGGATCCCCACCTTCCGCCTCTGCGACTTCAGCGGCGAACGCTTCGACCGAGTGGACACCGCCGACCAGAACGTGGCGCAACGCTTCGCCACCGGCTTGTGGGTCGTCGAGGGCCGCCACCGCCGACGCCACCGCATGGTCGGGTGAGGTGGCCACGGCGTGCACGACGGTCATGGCCTCCTGCCGCCCGGTGGCGGTAGAGACGACCGGGGCCCGGTCGGGATTCTGCTGGAGGTCCCACTCGGCCAGCGCCTCGTCATAGCCGCCTTCGCCCGGATGGAGCAGCCGGGTCGCAGGCGCCGCCGCCTCCGTCGGACCCCCATCGGTACCGGCGGGCCGGGTGTCCGCACCGTCATCCGCTTCGTGGCGCCGTTCCTGGGGGACCGGAACCACCAAGGTCCCGTCGGCGTTGCGGACGATGTCCATAGGTCTCTCCTCGTCGGGACGACGCCAGCACGGCGCCGAAACTGTCTTCCTACCCAGACCGCCCGCCGGTGATGTTCCCGTCGGACCCCAGCGCCATCCACGAGCGGACCGCAGACGCAGGAGTCCGGCGGGTTCGCCGCGGGGCCACGGAGCGGGCAGCATGGGCGCGGCCATGACCCTCACTGAGCTGCTGCCGCCCATCGGCGATCCCGACAGCCTCTTCGACGCCTTCTCGGCCTGGGTCGAGAGTCGGGGGCTGGCGCTGTACCCGGCGCAGGAGGAGGCGCTGATCGAGGTGGTGTCGGGCTCGAACGTGATCGTGAGCACCCCGACGGGTTCGGGGAAGAGCCTGATCGCGGCCGCGGCCCATTTCGTCGCCCTCTCCGCCCGGCGAGCCGCCACCGCTTCCCGTGAGGGAGGAAGGGGGCGTCCGACCCGGAGTTTCTACACGGCGCCGATCAAGGCGCTGGTGTCGGAGAAGTTCTTCGATCTGTGCGCCACGTTCGGGACCGGCAACGTCGGCATGATGACCGGCGACGCGTCGGTCAACTCCGGGGCTCCGATCATCTGCTGCACCGCCGAGGTGCTGGCCAACATGGCGCTGCGCGACGGAGCGGCGGCCGACGTCGGCCAGGTCGTCATGGACGAGTTCCACTTCTACTCCGATCCGGACCGGGGCTGGGCGTGGCAGGTCCCGATCCTGGAGCTCCCCCGGGCACAGTTCGTGCTCATGTCGGCGACGCTGGGGGACGTGACCCGCTTCGAGGTCGACCTGACCCGCCGGACGGGCCGGCCGACGGCGGTCGTCGCCTCGGGGACCCGCCCCGTCCCGCTGTCCTACTCCTACCGGCTCACCCCGTTACAGGAGACCATCGAGGATCTGCTCGGCAGCGCCCAGGCACCCATCTACATCGTGCACTTCACGCAGGCGGCGGCGGTGGAGCGGGCGCAGTCGCTCATGAGCATCAATGTGTGCACCCGGGCCGAGAAGGACCGGATCGCCGAACTCATCGGCGGGTTCCGGTTCGCTCCCGGGTTCGGCCGGACACTGGCCCGCCACGTCCGCCACGGCATCGGCGTCCACCACGCCGGGATGCTCCCCAAATACCGCCGGCTCGTCGAACGGCTCGCCCAGGCCGGGCTCCTCAAGGTGATCTGCGGCACCGACACCCTCGGTGTCGGCATCAACGTCCCCATCCGCACGGTGCTGTTCACGGCCCTGTCGAAGTACGACGGGCAACGGGTCCGGACGCTGTCCGCCCGCGAGTTCCACCAGATCGCCGGTCGGGCGGGACGGGCCGGGTTCGACATCGCCGGTTCGATCGTCGTGCAGGCGCCCGACCACGTCATCGACAACGAACGGGCCCTGGCCAAGGCCGGCGCCGACCCGAAGCTGCGCCGCAAGGTCGTGCGCAAGAAACCGCCCGAACGGTTCGTCTCCTGGGGCGAGCCGACCTTCCACCGCCTCGTGGCCGCCCCACCGGAGCCGCTCACGTCGAGCTTCGCCGTCAGCCACGCCATGATCCTCAACGTGGCGGCCCGGCCGGGCGACGCCTTCGCCGCCATGCGCCACCTCCTTTCCGACAACCACGAGTCCCGTTCGGCGCAGCGTCGTCACATCCGCCGGGCCATCGCCATCTACCGGTCCCTCCTCGCCTCCGGGGTCATCGAGCGCCTCGACGAACCCGACGCCGAGGGGCGGCGCGTGCGTCTCACCATCGATCTGCAGGTCGACTTCGCGCTCAACCAGCCGTTGTCGCCGTTCGCCGTCGAAGCCGTTGCGCTGTTCGACCGGGAGTCACCGACCTACGCCCTCGACGTCCTGTCGGTGGTCGAGGCGACCCTGGACAACCCGGGCCCGATCCTGGCCGCCCAGCAACACAAGGCCCGGGGCGAGGCCGTGGCCCAGATGAAGGCCGACGGCATCGAATACGACGAGCGCATGGAGCTCCTCGAAAAAGTCACGTGGCCCAAGCCCCTGGCCGACCTCCTCGACGTCGCCTACGACGCCTACCGCCAGGGCCACCCCTGGGTCGCCGACCACCAGGTCGAAGCGAAGTCGGTGGCCCGGGACCTCTACGAACGGGCCATGACCTTCGGCGACTACGTCGCCCACTACAGCCTGGCCCGCTCCGAAGGCCTCCTGCTCCGCTACCTGACCGACGCCTACAAGGCCCTCACCCAGACCGTCCCCGAAGACGCCAAGACCGAAGAGCTCTACGACCTCACCGAATGGCTCGGCGAGCTGGTCCGCCAGGTCGACTCCAGCCTCCTCGACGAGTGGGAACGGCTCAGCAACCCCGACGCCCCGCCACCCGAACCGACGATCATCGACGACGCTGCCTTGCTCGAAGATGGGCCACCTCCGGTCACGGCCAACACCCGGGCGTTCCGGGTCCTCGTCCGCAACGAGCTGTTCCGCCGGGTCGAACTGGCCGCCCTGCGCCGCTACGACACGCTCGGCGAACTCGACGGCGACACAGGCTGGACCGAACAACGCTGGCACGACGCCCTGGCCGGCTACTTCGCCGACCACACCGACATCGGCACCGGACCCGACGCCCGTGGCCCCGCCCTCC
>JAUZEX010000894.1 GCA_030838815.1 Actinomycetota bacterium | reverse complement strand
TGGCCAAGGCCTTCACCGACGCCACGATCTTCGAGGACCTCTCCTTCGGCGTCGGCCGCGGCGACCGCATCCTCGTTCTGGGCCAGAACGGCGCGGGCAAGACGAGCCTGCTGCGGATCCTGGCCGGCGTCACCGAACCGACCCTGGGGACTGCCGACTGGAGCGGGGGCGTCTCGGTCGGGTACTACGCCCAGGAGCACGAGGGCATCACTCCCGGCCTCAGCCTGGTCGACCACATGGCGGCGGCGGCCACCGACGAGCTGAGTGGGCGGGAGATGCGCTCGCTGCTGGGCATGTTCGGCCTCACCGGCGAGAAGGCCCACCAGGACGCCTCGACGCTGTCGGGCGGCGAGAAGACCAAGCTCGCCCTGGCCCAGCTCTTCGCCGGGCGGCACAACGTCGTCCTCCTCGACGAGCCGACCAACAACCTCGACCCGTCCGCCCGGGACGCCGTGGCCGACGCCCTGGCCGGCTGGCCCGGCACCATCATCTTCGTGAGCCACGACACGGACTTCGTGAGCCGGCTCCGGCCCGACCGGGCCCTCCTGCTGCCCGACGGCACCATCCGGCACTGGAACGACGAGCTGCTCAGCGCCGTGACGATCGCCTGACCCGGCGGGCCGGGACCTCGGCCACCACGGTCTTGGATCAGGGCCTCGATCCGGTGGACGGACATCAGCTCGGACCCTGCGCCTCGGTCTGGTCGACCGCGGTCGCCTCGATGTTGACACCCCGGCTGTGGAGGGCCATCGCCACCCGGGTGCGGAGTTCCCGGGCCACCTCGAACTGCCGTCCGGGGAGCGTCCGGGCCACCATCCGCAGTTTGACGGAGTCGACGTCGATGGTCTCGACGCCCATCACCGTCGGGGCGTCGAGGAGCAGGGCCTTGAGCCTGGGGTCGGTCAGCGCCTCGTTGCCCACGGTCCGCAACACCTCGGTCACGGCGGCGATGTCGCTATCGGCCGGCACCGCGACGTCGATCACCGCCCGGGCCCAGTCCCGCGACAGGTTGATCACCTGGGGAATCTGACCATTGGCGATCATGAGGACCTCGCCGCCGGCCATCCGCAGCGTGGTGGATCGCAGTGTGATGTCCTCCACCGTCCCCGTAACGCCGCTCGTCTGGCCGATCGGGGCGATCTGGATCACATCGCCATAGCCGTACTGGCGCTCGGCCAGGATGAAGAACCCGGCCAGGAAGTCCTGCACGAGGCGCTGGGCCCCGAAACCGAGGGCGACCCCCGCCACGGTGGCCGGCGCCACCAGACTCGTGAGAGGAACCCCGAGTCGCTGCAACACCAGCAGGCCGGTGACGGAATAGACGAGCACGATGACCAGCCACGTCACCACCTGGGCTACGGCGTGCCGGTGCTTGGCCTCCTCGGAGCGGACGACGGCATCGCCGCCCGACCCGGCGCTGGCATCGATCCGCGCCGTGAGGCGGTCTCTGACCCAGGTGATGAAGCGCGCCCCCAGCGAGGCCCCGGTCACAAGGAGCACGATCTGCAACCCGCTCCCGCGAGCCCACCGGCTGAGATCATCCAACGGAGGACTGGCCATAGCCCCACCCCGCTACCCGGGAAGTCCGCCCGTCACCCGGTCGGGCCGCGGTGAGAGGACCGGAAGGCGTCGAAGACAGCGGGGGACCGTCTCGGAGGAGCCTTCTTGACGGCCCCGGCGGGGAGGGCCCAAAGTTGGCGTCCGACGGCGTGCCCAGACCCCGCACGCCGCTCGCGACACCCCCTTGTCGTCGTGCTGAACATCGCGCCGGCAACGGGTCCGATCGGTGGGGTCTGCGATCGGGACGGGGGCCGCCGTGCTCGGGGACATCGTTCGGTTCGGGCGTGCCGGGCGCACCTCCGGGAGCACGCTCGTGGTGCTCCTCGTGACCGCCGGGTTCACCGGCGGGGTCGTCCTGGCCAGCCGCCCTCCCGGGAACGGCAGGGCACCGCAAGCGGTTGGAACGGGTCTGCCCCGGGCGTCTGTGCCGATCGTCGAGGAACACGCGTCCCCCCGCCCCGCCCCCGCTCCGTCCCCGCTGCCACCGTCGGTCCCGGTGACGTCTCCCGCCGATCCGGTGGCTACTGTCGCCCCGCCGTCGGCTCCGGCTGTGTCTCCGCCGTCCCCCTCCGTCGCCGCCGTACCGGTCCGGCCGCCGGCGACGCTGCGGGATGCTGCCTCGTGGATCGCCTCGACAGCGGCTCTCGAGGCCTCACCCCCGATCCGGGTCGAGATCGCCGCGGTCGGGGTGAGCGCGCTAATCGGCCCGCTCGGCCTCAACCGGGACGGCACCCTCGAGGTGCCCGCTGACTTCTCCCGGGCTGGCTGGTACACGGGCCGCCCCACTCCGGGGGAAGCCGGTCCGGCGATCATCGTCGCCCACCGGGCCAGCCGACGGGGTCCCGGCGCCTTCTGGAAGCTCCCCGACGTCGGGCCGGGTCAGGAGATCGTGGTCACCCGGGCAGACGGGAGGCGCGTCCGCTTCACCGTCGACCGCGTGGAGCAGCACCGGAAGGCTGCCTTCCCCACCGGCGCCGTCTACGGTCCCACCCCCGAGACCGCCCTGCGCCTCATCACCTGCGGCGGCCCGTTCGAGCCGGCGCTCGGAGACCACTACCGCGACAATGTCATCGTCTTCGCCCGCATGACGGGCTGGGCGGCCTGATCGCCCTGCGCCGACGGCGCGGTCAAGGTCGTGTAGTGCGCGAAGGCGATCAGGTTGTCGCGGTAATGCCCCGCCCGACGGTCGAATGACCCCCCGCAGGTGATGAGGCGCAGGGTTGCGCCCGGCGTGGGGTCGTAGACCGCGGTGGTCGGGAAGGCGTTCTTCGGATGCGACTCGAGCCGGTCGACCACGAAGCCGACCTCGGAGCCGTCGGCTCGGGTCACGGTCACATCGTCGCCGGGCCGTAGATCACGCAGCCGGGCGAACACCGCCGGACCCGCCTTGGAGTCGACATGGGCGACGATGATCGCCGGACCCTTCGCTCCTGGGGGTGGGCGGCCCGTGTAGTACCCGGCCCGGCCGAAATCCACCGGCACCTGGAGCGTGCCGTCGGCGTTGAGGCCGAGCGGGTCGACCGGTGCCGAGGCGCCGATGGCCGGAATGCTGATCCGCATCGGTGCGAACTGCTCACCGGGTGCCGACCCGGCGGCGGGCTCAGCCCCCGCGGCCGGGATCTCCCCGGTCCCCACCACCCGCCCGGCGGGGGGTGTCTTCGACGAGGCGACGCGGGACGGCTCCCCGTGGTGCAGGAGGATGAAGATGATCATCCCTCCACCCACCACGAGGAGCACGACCAGGGCGAGCCGCCGGCGGGCCGTAGCCCTGAACCGCTGCTTCAAACCGGCGACCCGCACATTGCCCACTTGGTTCAGCCGTTGCGGCGACGACGCCGGGCGGCCAGGGAACCGACGAGGCCGAACGAGCCGAGGGCGGCCGCGATCGGCACCCCCCGGGTGCTGCGGTGGCTCATGCCGCCGGCGCCGGTCTGGACACCGCCTACCGGGGTGGCCCCCTGTCCGGCGGGCGACACGACGGGCGCCGCATCGGCGAGGGTGGTCGCAGTACCGCTGAAGGCATCACTGCCGGTCAGGGCGGCGGCCTCGACCTTGGCCAGGCCGGTGAGGGAGGCGGCGTTGGCCGAGGCGTTGCCCTTGCAGTTCCCGAGGACGGCGGTGGCGGTGGCGGTGTCGGTGATCTTGCCCGCCGCCGAATTGGACGGCACCTTCAGCCCTACCGTCAGGACGATCGGTGCGTCACCAGGCGTGTACTTGCCGAGGTTCGGCCACGTCACCGTGTCGCCGCCGCTGATCACACCGCCCGAGGACGCCGAGACGATGTTGAACTTGACGCCCGGCTCGGCGGTGGTCACGTCGACCACCTTGATGTTGACGATGTCACAGGCGATGGCCTTGAAGGCCTCCACGTCGGCGGGGACGGTGATGGTGTAGCTGACGATCTGGTCCTTCCCGGCCACGACCGACGCCGGCGTTCCGGTCTTCTTCACCGGGATGCCGCACTGGATGCCGCCGACGGGGACGGTGGCCCGGGACTCCATGTGTCCGACCCGCAGGTCGGTGATGCCGGCCAGTCCGGCCAGCGTCTTGATCCGGAGCACGTCGACGGCGGTAGCCGTCTCGGTCCCATTGGCTGCCATGACCGGGGTCGAGCCGGTGGCACCACCGATGGCGCGCGGGGCCTCACCGATGACGATCTCGGCCACGCCCGGGATGACGATGGGGAGGCCCTTCTGCGTCAGGAACTGCTGGGTCGTGAACGATTGCACGACGAGTCCGGCCGCTTTGATCGTGAGCACCTTGGTCGTCGAGGTGGGGTCGCCGCCGGGGGCGTAATCCACCTTGGCGCCGCCCGGCTTGCCGGTGGCCGTCGAGCGGAGGACCCACTCGCCGGCGAACTCGACGCTCAGCACGTCCGGCAGCGGAGCGATGCCGGGGATGAGGGTAATCGGGGCCAGGATCTGGTGGCTCTCGGTCACGAGGCCGTACGTGCCGTCACCGTTCGGTGTGAGGTACGTGAACGACTTGGATTGGTTCACCGCGTTGGTGCCGGTGTTGGTGGCGAGCTTCGACGCGAGGGGGCTCCCGGTATTGACCAGGTTGGCGTTGGCGGCGTAGCCGAGGCCGGAGCTGATCGGCTGGCCGAGGACGCATACGCTGTCGCTGTAGACCGCCTGGGCTTGGCCCCGCAGGGTTGTGGCGTTGACGATCGGGTCGAGGGCCACCGGGATGAACTCTTTGGTGAGCAGCGCGGTGGACGCCGGAGCGAACGCCTGGACGGTGCTGCCGGGGTTGATCTGGTTGGCGTTGGCGACGTTCGGCACCGTGGTGGCGACGCCGATCTCGAGACCGGAACCTCGGCCGGCGCTCTTGTCGCCCGCCTTGGCGACGGACTGGTAGGCCTGCGCCATCTCGTTGGGGAGGGCGGCTCCGAGACCCCCGGAGTTCACGTTGGCGCCGGAGAAGGCGAGCTCGCTGTCCACCAGACGGGTCGTGCCGCTTTCGAGAGCACCGGCGTGAACGGCGGTGCCGGTGCTGTAGCCGGAGAACGGTGCGAGGGCGGCGACCTGGGCGGAGGCTGATTGTCCGGCTGTCGGCACAAGCGCAGCGAGCAGGGCGACGACGAAGAGTATGCGTCTCATTGCGTTTCCTTCCAAAGGCAGGACGGACGTACGCCTGCCCAGTTCGGGTTCAGAGCGGCGTTATGCGGCCGTACGGGTCGCGGCCGGCGCCAGTGGGCGCCCGGTCACTGAGTTCGTCCTCCCAGGAGACCGCGAGCCCGAAGGCCGCGGCAACCATCAAGAGGGCCCCTGCAAGGGGAAGCGGCCACAGCAACCCCACGCCAATCAAAAGCGTGATCAGCGAGGCTCGGTCGCGGAGTTTGAGATCCCGAGGTGATACCGGCTGGCCCCATGGAACGGCCTGAACTGCGGTGACGCCTTCGGTCAGATCTGCCTGCACTCCAACTCCCGGGTCATCCATCGTCGGTGGATGCGCGACCGGGGTCCGGGGCGGCGCTTTGCGACAAAGACTGCAATCCGTGCGCAACTTACCACGCTCCCCCCAACCCGAGACAGTGCAACGACACCTTGGGCATACGGGCGTGAGCACTATCGCCGCCCCCGTAGCCGGCTACGAGCGGGTGGACCGGCTGCCAAGGCCAGGGTGTTGGGCGACCTACATCTCTGCCTAGAGTCGGTCCGTGACTGCTGGTGCCCGCTACCGCCACCTGGACACGGCCCGCGGTGTGGTCGCCCGCCTCCCCACCGACCTCGTGGCCCGCTACCGGGCCGTAGACCGCGAGGCCATCCCCGCTCCCTCCGCCGTCGTCGACACCCCCGCCCACCTTGACCACCTCAGCGAGAGCATCGCCGCCGACGGCATCCGCGTCCCGCTGCGGATGGGTTTCAACTCGAGCTACGGCTATCTCGACGGCAACCACCGGATCGCCGTCGCTCTCCGCCTCCGCCTGCCCGATGTCCCGGTCGAGCTGGTCCGGGAAGACGAAGGCACGCCCCGGGACCACGGCCAGCCCATGCGCCCAGACGACCTCGACGTGATCCTGACCGCCCTCAAGCAGGCGGGCCAGCGGTAGTGGAGCCGCTCGGTATCGCTCGACGGCGCGGTGCCCCTAACGCCGGGCGGGGGCGACCGCTTATCACGGCCGCCAGACCTAGGCGACGAGGTCGGACAGGTGCTGCAGCGAGTTCTCGAGGTGGTCCTGCCCGAACGGCGGGAACTGGAGGTACTCGCGCACCTGGGGCGGGACCGCTGACCAGTCGTACGTCAGTGTCACCGTCGTCCGCGACGGGCCGGTCGCCTCGAGGTCGTAGCGCCAGATCCAGCCGCCGAAGCTGAGTTCGCCGGTCTCGGGCGACTCCGTCCCGGGCTTCCACGCGATGGCCCGCGGCTCGTCAAACAGCTCGACCAGGTTGGCGATCTTGTAGTCCTTGTCCGGGTGGTTCGGGTGGTACATCGCCATCCGGAACACCTGG
>JAUZEX010000878.1 GCA_030838815.1 Actinomycetota bacterium | reverse complement strand
GGGGGCCCAGGACCGGGGCGGGACCAACGCCCGACGGATCCGGCTCACCCAGGCCGACGTGGACGCCCTCTCGGACCGGACCCGGGCTCCCGACATCCTGGCGGTGGCGCCGACGGTGCAGACGAACGCCACCGCCGTGGCCGACGGGGCGACCTACGCCCTCCAGACCTTCATCGGTGCCACCCCGATCTACGCCCAGATCCGCAACGCCACGCTGGAGATCGGCCGCAGCTTCGACGAGACGGACGAGGCGAACCACGCCAAGGTGGCCGTCATCGGCCAGACGGTGGTGGAGCACCTGTGGTCGAAGGGGTTCAACCCGGTGGGCAAACAGGTGACCTTCAACGGTGTGCGCTTCCGGATCATCGGCATGCTGGAGAAGAAGGGTTCGAGCGGGATCGGCGACCAGGACGACGTCGTCATCGCTCCCCTGTCGACCGTGAAGGACTCGATGGTCGGCAACATCGACACCTACACGCTCATCGCCATCCAGGCCGCGTCGCGCACCCAGACCGACGCCGCCCAGACCGAGGCGGTGCGGATCCTGCGCCAGACGCACAAACTCGGTCCGGGCCAACCGCTCGACTTCCAGATCTTCAACCAGGCCAGCCTGCTCAACACCGGCAAGGCGGCCGCCCTCGTCTTCAGCCTCCTCCTCGCCGCCGTGGCCGCCATCTCGCTCTTCGTCGGGGGGATCGGGGTGATGAACATCATGCTGGTCACGGTGACGGAACGGACCCGGGAGATCGGCATCCGGAAGGCCCTCGGGGCCCAGAAGAGCGACATCCTGAGCCAATTCCTGGTCGAGGCGGTGCTCCTGGCGCTCATGGGCGGGGGGCTGGGCGTCGCCGTCGGAGTCGGTCTCGCCCAACTCAAGATCGGCCCGCTGCGGCCGGTGGTGTCGCCGGGTTCGATCGTCGTGTCGTTCGTCGTCTCGGCGCTGGTCGGCGTGTTCTTCGGGGCTTATCCGGCCAACCGGGCGGCCAAACTCACCCCCATCGAGGCGCTGCGCTACGAGTAGTGGCCGCCGGCCTGGTTTGCCAGGAGCTGCCATGGGGAACACGGTCAGTGGTCAAGCTCCGGCAGTTCTAACCGCTCTGCGTCAAAGTTTCACAATGTCGACGGATTTCGGGGGTTTTGGGCGTAAGGCCACCCCCGGTGCAGCGTTGAAGGCAACGTGACTGGTTCTCAATCCCCCATACCCCTGTCGGCCAAAGTCGGGTGGGCCGTGGCCCGGGTCACCCGGGTCGTGACGATCCTGGCCGTGGCCATCCAGGCCACGCTGCTCGGCCTCGAGGTGGCCAGCGGCGCCGTCGGAGCGACCGTCCGTGCCCAGGGCGCCATCCTCACCGCCACTGTCGTCCTGGCGCTGCTGGCCTTCCGGTCGGCCGCCCGGATCCAACCCGCCGATCCGCTGGTGCGCTTGCGTCGTTCCGGCGGGCTGCGGTTGGCGACGGTCCGTGTCCCCCTGACTGGAGGTAGACGATGAACGATGGTGTGCCGATTCTCCGGCCGGCCGAAGCCGCCGAACTCCTCGGTGTCCGCCTGTCCAAGCTGCGGCGCCTCGAGGCGACCGGTCGCCTGGTGACCGTCCGCACCCTGGGCGGCCACCGCCGCTACCGGGAGGACGACGTGCTCGCCCTCCGGCGTTGGCTCGAACGCCGGGCCACGGCCACCCCCGCCGGCGCCGCCGCCTGACTCCGGCGGCCCGGCCGGAACTCCCATAGCCTGACGGCCCATAACCTGTCGGCATGGGATGGGACTTCGAGACCGAGCCGGACTACCAGGCGAAGCTCGACTGGGTCGACCGGTTCATGCGGGACGACGTCGAGCCGCTCGACTACGTGTTGGGCGACGCGTACGACAAGACCGACCAGCGGGCCCTGGCGGTGGTGCGGCCGCTCCAGCAGCGGGTCCGGGAGCAGGGGCTGTGGGCGGCCCATCTCAAGCCGGAGCTGGGCGGGCAGGGCTACGGGCAGGTGAAGCTGGCCCTCCTCAACGAGCTGCTGGGGCGGTCCCGGTGGGCGCCGTCGGTGTTCGGCTGCCAGGCGCCGGACTCCGGGAACGCCGAGATCCTGGCCCACTTCGGCACTGACGAGCAGAAGGCCAAGTACCTCCAGCCGCTCCTGGACGGCACGATCTCCTCCTGTTACTCGATGACCGAACCCCACGCCGGCGCCGACCCGACCCTGTTCCGGACGACGGCGGTGCGCGACGGCGACGAGTGGGTCGTCAACGGCGAGAAGTGGTTCAGCTCCAACGCCCGCTACGCCAGCTTCTTCCTCGTGATGGCCGTCACCAACCCGGAGGTGAGCGCCTACGAGGGGATGTCGATGTTCATCGTCCCGGCCGGGACGCCGGGAGTGACCGTCCTCCGCAACGTGGGCACCGGCGGCGAACGGCCCGAGGAGGGCAGCCACGGCTACCTCCGCTACGAGGACGTGCGGATCCCCGCCGACCACCTTCTCGGTGAGGCGGGCGGCGCCTTCGCCATCGCCCAGACCCGCCTCGGCGGCGGGCGGATCCACCACGCCATGCGCACCATCGCCCAGGTCCGAAAAGCGTTCGACATGATGTGCGAGCGGGCCCTGTCCCGCCAGGTCCGCAAGTCGGGCTCCCGGGGGATCGAGGTCGAGACCGTCCCGCTGGCCTCGTTGCAGATGACCCAGGAGAAGATCGCCGACTCCTGGATCGAGATCGAGCAGTTCCGCCTCCTCG
>JAUZEX010000847.1 GCA_030838815.1 Actinomycetota bacterium | reverse complement strand
AAGCGGCTGGTCGGCGCCCGCAGCAAGGGCCAGCTCCTGGCCGAACTGGCCCAGTTCATCGGCGGCTGAGGTCGCCAAAGAGCTGCCCTTGCCCGAGCCGTTCCCCATCCTCGCCCCCGCCGCCGCGGGCGAGGCGGTGCGGGACCTGCAACACCGCATGGCGACGCTCGGCTTCGAGACGGCACCGGCCGAGGCCGGGGTGTACGGCGAGTCGACCACGGCCGCCGTCCGGGCCTTTCAGGCCGCCCGGGGGCTGAGGGTCGACGGCATCTGCGGGCGCCAGACGTGGAGCTCGCTGGTGGAGGCGGGCTACCGCCTCGGCGACCGGCTCCTCTACCACCGCACGCCGATGCTGCGGGGCGACGACGTCCTCGAGCTGCAGGAGAAGCTCAATGCCCTCGGCTTCGACGCCGGGCGGGGCGACGGCATCTTCGGGCCCCACACCGCCGAGGCGCTGCGCGACTTCCAGCGCAACGTGGCCGCCGTGCCCGACGGGATCTGCGGCCCCGAGAGCACCGCCGCCCTCGAGCGGCTGTCGCGCTTCGCCGGCGGGTCGGTGGCGTCGGTGCGGGAGAAGGAGGCGCTCCGGGACGGGGCGCTGCGTCTCGCCGGCCGGCGGGTGTACCTGGCTATCGAACCGGGGCTCGACGCCCTCGGCGAAGTCGTGGCCAAGGGGCTCGTAGAGCTCGGCGCCGAAGTCCTTGTTGACGGGAGCGGGGAGGACGACTCGACGGTGGCCGCCGAAGCGAACCGCTACGCCGCCGACCTCTTCCTCGGACTCCGGTTCGGCGACATCTGCGGCAGCTGCACCTGCGACTACTTCGCCTCCCATGCCTCCCGCTCCGAGGGGGGCTGTCACGTGGCCCGCTGCATCACCGAGGAACTCTGCGCCGTGCTCGGCGGCGAGCCGGCCGAGCCCGCCGGGCGGGCCTATGCCGTCCTCCGGGAGACCCGCATGCCGGCGGTCGTCTGCCAGCCGGTCCAGGCCGACGACGTCGAGGGCGTCCGCCGCCTCGTGAGCCGGGCCGGGCGGGCCGGCCGGGCCATCGTCCGCGGCGTGCAGCGGGGCGTCGAGGAGCCCCTCTAAAACCCGTCAGACCTTCCACAGGGGCCGCTTGGCCGGCACGCCGACCCGGCGGGGCCAGCGATCATCGGTCCGGACCTTGGCCAGCGACACGAACGTCGCTCCGGACGCAGCGTTCCGGATGGCCGGGCCGAACCCGAGGGCCTCGAGCCCCTCGGCCGGCCAACGCGGGGACGGCACATCCGGGCCCTCCTCGTCCGGAGGCTCGCTCACGACGAGATGCCCGCCGACCCGGAGGAACCCGGCGGCGCACTCCGCCGTCACCGGGGGCGGACCAAACGAGCGCGCGACGACGGCCTCGAACTCCTCCCGGAGATCGGGGCGACGGGCCGCCTCCTCGGCCCGGGCCTCGACGACGGCCACCCGGGCGAGACCGAGCTCCGCCACCGCCTCGCGCAGGAACCGGCAGGCCCGCTCCCGGGACTCGAGCAGCGTCAGCTCCAGCTCCGGCCGATGGGCGGCCAGGACCAGCCCCGGCAGGCCGCCGCCACTGCCGAGGTCGAGCACGCGGCCGCCCTCCGGCAGCCCGGCCAGGAGGGCGCGACCGTGCTCGACGTGCCGCGACAACGGGCCCGGCCCGAGAAAGCCGAGATCCCGCGACCGGAGGAGAACTGCTTCGAGGTCGGTGACGCTCAGGAGGAGCCGGCGAGGGCCTTGATGACCACCCGCCGCCGGGGCTCCTCGCCTTCGGAGGTGGTGGCGACACCCTCGATCTCGTTGACGATGTCGTGGACGATCTTGCGGTCGCCCGGCGACATCGGCTCGAAGACCTGGTCACGCCCCGACTCCAGCGCCCGCTGGGCGGCCTGGCGGGCGAACTCCGCCAGCGCCTCCTGCCGGCGGGCCCGGTATCCGGCCACGTCGACGTGGATCCGGGCGCCGTGGCCGCCGATCCGGCGCTGCACCGCCGTCCGGACCAGCTCCTGGATGGCATCGACGGTGGCGGCGCGGGGTCCGATCAGCAAGCCGAGGTCATCCCCGTCGATGTCGACCGTCACGTCGTCGTCGCCGTCGGACCGGGCGGCCACGGTGGCCGGCATCCCAAAGCGCTCGATGAGACCCCGGGCGAAGGCCTCGGCCATCTCGGCCTGCTCCTCCAGTGACACGTCTGTTCCGGACACGGGCTCCTCCTCGTCGCCGTTCGAACTGGTCTCCGGCGTGATCGCCTTGGCGGTATCGGAAGCTCCCGTGGGCTTCCTCCTCCGCCGTCGGTTGCGGGACGCCGATCCCGACGAACTGCGTTCTCCAGCCTCCGCGGCACTGTCGCCACCTTCGACGGCCGGACGGTCCTCGCGGTCGTCGCCGGGCCGGGCGCCGGCCGGCCGGCTGCGGGCTGGGCGGCCGCCACCCGAGCGGTCACCGCCCGAACGCTCACCGCCCGAACGGTCCGGACCGGGGCGCTCTCCACCGGATCGCTCGCCCCCCGAGCGGTCGCCGCCGGTCCGGTCGGCCGACGGCCGGTCGCCGCGCTGGCGGGGCGCCCGGTCAGCGCCGCCGCCGCCGCTATTGCGGTCGCGTTCGCGGCCGCCGCTCCGGCGGCGGCGGTCGGGCTTCTCCCGGGACAGCGGCTTGACCCGTGCCCTGATCCGGGCCGGGGACCCTCCCCCGAGCCGGCTCAGGAACCCGCGTTTGGACTCCTCGATGACCTCATATTCGATATCGACTTCATCCACGCCCAGTTCGTCGAGGGCGGCTTCAACCGCCTCGGCCACGGTCTTTCCGGTTGTGACGATCCATTCCATCGGTCGTGCTGCCTTTGTGGACTAGCGCGGTCGTTTCTTCGGCCGCGGTTTCGAGCCCGACGGTTGGGCCCGGCCCATGCCTCCGTCGCCGCTGGGTCGGCCGCCTGCCGCCGGTGGCCGTTTCGGCGGCGCCGGCTCGGCCGGGCCGTCGCCGTTGCCCGCCGCCGGCGCGGGACCCTTGGCCGCGTCCCGGGCCTGGCCGAGCGCCCGCTTGAACCGCCCCTCGGAGGGCGGTGGAGGCGCCGGTTCGGGCTTGTTGGACTTTCCGTCTCCGGTCTTTCCCGCCGGGCGGGGAGCCGAACCAGCGGCCGGTATGACGCCGCCCCCCGCCGCGCCGCCCACCACGGGGCCGGGCATCGTCCGGAAGATGAGGGCCTGCTGGCCAATCTGCCAGGCGTTGCTGACGAGGAAGTAGAGCACCACGCCGCTCGGCAGGCGGTAGGAGATGAAGGCGAAGAGGGCGGGGAAGATCTTGCCCATCATGGCGGCCTGGGGGTTCGCCTGGGCGCCGGTCTGACGGGACTGCGTCTGCTTGAACTGCAGGTAGCCGGTCACCACCACCAGGGCGATGAGCAGGAAGTAGGGCAGGGCGGTGGTGAAGCCGCCTTTGATGTCGGCCGCGCTCTTGGACAGGTTCATCCCGAGGAACGACAGGCCCTTCGGGTAGCCGGCCTGCTTGCCGCACTGCGATGCGTCGAAGTTCCCGCAGAAGGCGTGGAAGAGCTTCGAGTCGTGGGGGATGTGCTTCAGCGGCTCGCGCAGGACCCGGAACAGGGCGAAGAAGATCGGCATCTGGAGAAACAGGGGCAGGCACCCGGCCATCGGGTTGACCTGGTTCTCCTTGTAGAACTTCATGATCTCTTCGTTGAGCTGCTGGCGGTTGTCCTTGTACTTCGCCTGCAGCTTCTTGATCTCGGGCTGGATGAGCTGCATCTTCTGCATCGACCGCGCCTGCTTGGCGGTGAGCGGGAAGAGCACCAGCCGGACCACCACGGTGAGGCCGATGATGGCCAGCCCGTAGTTCGGGATGACCTTGTAGATGAAGGCCAGGACCGTACCCATCAGGTCGGCGATGCTGTTGAAGATCGAGAGGATCACAACTCGACAGCTCTCTCTCAGGCCGTCGGGACGGCCGGATGGGAGGCGGCCCGGCGGGGGGCGGCCTCGGGAACGGGGTCGTAGCCGTGACCGCCCCAGGGGTTGCACCGGCCGATGCGGTGGAGGGTCAGCCACGAGCCCCGCACCGCGCCGTGCGTCTCGAGCGCCTCCAGGCCATAGGCCGAGCAGGAGGGGATGTAACGGCAGGTCGAGACGCCCGGGCGGATCGCGCCCCGCGCCGCCCGATAGAGGCGGACGGCGCCGGCCAGGAGGCGGCTGGCAGGACTCACGATCGGCCGGGGCCGGCGAGGAGATCGCCCATCGCGGCATCGATCTCGGTGAACGGCACGGACGCCGCGGCGGGGCCGGCGCCGAACAGGTACGCGCCCCCGGGCTGCAGCTCGGCCCGGTGGCCCAGCGCCGCCGCCCTCAGCCGGCGCCGCACGCGGTTGCGGACGACGGCCGGACCGACGCGCTTACCGACCGCGTAGGCCACACGCGGCGGAATGCTCGGATCACCCGGAAGAAACGTCATCGAAATCGGACCCCGGTGGCGGCGCCGGCTGGTGGCCAGCGCGGCGAACGTCGCCCGGTCGCGGATCCGCCAGATCAGGCGCTCAACTTGTGGCGGCCCTTCAGCCGCCGCGCCTTGAGGACCGCTCGGCCCCCCCGCGTCGACATCCGGGCTCGAAACCCGTGTGTGCGCATCCTCTTGCGCTTCTTGGGTTGGTAGGTTCGCTTCACCCATCATCTCCTCAGACGTTGCACCGGGCGCGAGAGTTCGGCGGGCGTCCCGGGCGGACCGGAGTGTAGCTGTCCCCTTCCGCCGGGGGACAACGAGCTCCTCACATCCCCGCTTGAGCCGCCTCCGGCCCGGTGTTACGTTTGCCCTTCCGCCTCCTAGCTGGGGTGGGTGCACTTCCCCGAAGTCCCGACTTGTTCGTTGTTGCGCGACTTCGTGGATGACTTGCGCCATTTCTCTGCACTCTCCTCCTCGTTGTCCACACCTGTGGATGCCCCTGTGGAAAAACAACTCGCCCCTGAGGCTGCCGACGATCTGTGGCAAGCGGTCAGCCGCCTGCTTCGCGCCCAACTCGGTGATGCGACGTATCGCACCTGGTTGGCCGGGGTTCAGGCGCTCGACCTCCAGAACGGCGTCCTTCGGCTTTCGGTCCCGCATCAGGTGGCCCGACAGCGGATCGAGACGGCCTATGCCAGCGCCATCAACGACGCTCTGCGGCAGGTCACCGACACCGCCATCGACATCGAACTGCTCGTCGAGACCGCCCCCCGGGAGACGATCGAGGAGGCGCCGTTCGAAGTGAGGGCCCCAATCACCACCGCTCCGGCGCCGAGCCCTACGCTCAACCTCCGCGACGAACGGAGTTGCAGCGCCCTGAATCCCCACTACACCTTCGAAGAGTTCGTGATCGGGGCGTCGAACCGCTTCGCCCACGCTGCGGCCATGTCGGTGGCCGAGAAGCCCGCCGCGTCGTACAACCCGCTGTTCATCTACGGCGACTCGGGCCTCGGCAAGACGCACCTCCTCCACGCCGTCGGTCACCACCTGTGCCAGCTGTTCCCGACGAAACGGGTGCGGTACGTCACGACCGAGATCTTCATGAACGAGTTCGTCGAGGCGATCCGGACGAACTCCCGGCCCGACTTCAAACGGCGCTACCGGGAGGTCGACCTCCTTCTCGTCGACGACGTGCAGTTCGTGCAGAACCACGAGCGGCTCCAGGAGGAGTTCTTCCACACGTTCGATTCCCTCCACGGCAGCGGCAGCCAGTTGGTTCTCTCGTCCGACCGGCCCCCGAAGGACATGGCGACCCTGGAGGACCGGCTGCGAACCAGGTTCGAGTGGGGTCTGCTGACTGACATCCAGCCCCCGGAGTACGAGACCCGGTTGGCCATCCTCCGCCACAAGGCCCGTACCCAGGGCTTCACCGACACGCCCGACGAGGTGCTGTCGTTCATCGCCACCCACATCACCGACAACGTGCGGGAGCTGGAGGGCGCCCTCATCCGGGTGGCGGCCTACGCCAGCCTCACCCGGATCGCGGCCACGGAGGAACTGGCCAAAGAGGTCCTGGCCGACAACCTCCGCACGAAGTGCTCCCGTGTGATCACCCCCCAGGTGATCCTCGACGAGACGGCCAAGATGTTCAGCTGGACGATCGAGGACCTCTGCGGCCGCAGCCGGCGGCGGCCCCTCGTGACCGCCCGCCAGATCGGCATGTACGTCTTCCGGGAGCTCACCGACTACAGCTACCCCCAGATCGCCCGGGAGTTCGGGGGCCGGGACCACACGACCGTCATGCACGCCGTGGAGAAGATCACCGACCAGATGGCCGAGCGCCGCCACATCTACGAGCAGGTCTCGGAGCTCATCAACCGGATCAAGTCGGGTGAGAGCTCGTGACTCGCGCGGCGCGGGACACTGGTCGCGCGGACTGCGCGGTAAGTCGCTGTGGAGAACCCTGTGGACACCTGGGGACAAACCCCCGGCGCCTGCTGGTCACGGGTGGCGATTCGAACGACCCGCGATTTGCCGGTGGACCGCTGTGGATGGGCGGCGCGGCGTGATTTCCCTTCCCACCGGCGGCGATAGGGAGTTGTCCACAATCCACAGGGCTACTACTACTACCCAAGATAGAAATAAGAGAAACCTGGAGAAGAAGGCGAGGGAGGGCCAGTGAAGTTCCGCTGCGAGCGAGATGCCTTGAGCGAGGCCATCGGCAGCGCCGGCCGGGCGGTGGCCTCCCGGTCGGGTGCGCTCCCGATCCTGTCCGGGCTTCTCGTACGGACGGCGGCGGACGAGATCCACCTTGCAGGGTCGGATCTCGAGCTGACCATCCGCGTCTCGGCGCCGGCCGAGTGCGATGCCGATGGGGCGGCCGTTCTGCCCGCCCGGCTCTTCGGCGACATCGTGCGCTCTCTCGAGCCCGGCGCCGTGTCGGTCGACGTCGGAGAGGACGAAGCCCGGATCGAGGCCGGCCGATCGAAGTTCTCCCTGCGGGTGCTGGCGGCCGATGACTTTCCCCGCCTGCCTGAGGTGGCCGGCAGTGGCATCCGGATGGACGCCACGGCGCTGGCCGAGGCGCTCCGCCAGGTGATTCCCGCCGCGTCTCGGGACGACGCCCGCCCGATCCTGACCGGCGTGCTCCTGGTGGCGGAGGGTTCGGGGCTGCGGCTGGTGGCCACCGACTCCTACCGGCTCGGGGTGCGTGACCTGCCCGGGGAGTCGGTGCTGGCCGCGCATCTCTCGGGGGCGGCGGCGGAGGGGAAGCACGTGCTGGTGCCGGCCAAGGCGCTCGGTGAGTTGCAGCGACTGCTCGGTTCGGGTTCCAGCCCGGGGTCGACGGCGGCGCCGGGCACCGAGAACACCGTCGAGTTGTCCTTCTCCGACCGCGACGCCTGCTTCGACACCGGGCGGGCCCGGGTCAGCACGCGGCTGATCGAGGGTCAGTTCCCGAATTACCAGCAGCTCATCCCCAACGGGTATCCCAACCGTCTCGTCGTGCCGCGGGAGGCCCTCATCGAGGCCACCAAGCGCGTCCGCCTCATCGGCCGCGACCGCGACAACGCCCCCATCCGGCTGGCCATGAGCTCCACCGGTCTCGAGCTCACGACGATCGTCCACGACGTCGGCGAGGCCAAGGAGGAACTCGACGCCAAGTACGAGGGCAGCGAGACCACGATCGCCTTCAACCCGGAGTTCCTGCTCGACGGCCTCGGGGCGATCGCGTCCGAGGAGGTGTCGGTGGAGACGCTCGACACGTCGAAGCCGGCCATCGTCCGCTCGGCCGAAGGCGGCGACTTCCTCTACCTCCTGATGCCCGTCCGCGTCTCGTAGTGCAGCTGGCTCACCTCTGGCTCACCGACTTTCGGGGGCACGTCGCATCGGAGGTCGAGGTCGGGCCCGGGATCACCGTCTTCGCCGGCGGCAATGCGCAGGGGAAGACGACGGTGCTCGAAGCGGTGGGGTGGCTGGCCCGGATGTCATCGTTCCGGGCCGCGCCCGACTCGGCGCTGGTCCGGGTCGGCTGCGAGAAGGCCGTCGTGCGGGCGGAGATCGCGCCCGCCAATCGAGGTCCCGACGTCAGGCCCGATCTCATCGAGGCCGAGATCGCCGTCGCCGGGCGGAACCGCGTGTTGCTCAACCGCAAGCCGCTCCCCCGGGCCCGCGACCTGCTCGGCACGCTCCGGGTCACGGTGTTCGCCCCCGATGACATGCGGCTCGTCAAGGCCGGCCCCGCCGAGCGCCGAGCCGAGCTCGACGACCTGTTGGTGGCTCTGTCGCCCCGCTACGACGCTGTGCAGGCCGACTACGAGCGGGTGCTCAAGCATCGGAACGCATGGCTCCGCACCTGGTCCCGGGCCGACGACCCGGCCACGCTCGACGTGTGGGACGAGCAGCTGGTCCGGGCCGGGGCGGAGCTCGTGCGGGGTCGGCTCAAGCTCCTCGAGCGTCTCGCCGCCCCACTCGGAAAGGCCTACGGCGACGTGGCCGGTGCGGCGGCCGACGTGGCCGGTGCCTACGAGGCGGCCTGGGCCGACAGCACGCTGGACGAACACCGCCTCGACGACGTCGCCCCCCTCCTCGCCGCCGCGGTGGGCCGGTCCCGACCGGCCGACCTCGAGCGGCGCCTCACGCTGGTCGGCCCCCACCGCGACGACTGGCGGCTGTCGATCGACGGGCTCGACGCCCGCCGCTACGCCTCCCAGGGCGAGCAGCGGTCGCTGTCGCTGGCCGTACGCCTCGCCGGCCATGTGGTGATCAGCGAACTCGTCGGTGAACCGCCCGTCCTCCTGCTCGACGACGTGTTCTCGGAGCTGGACGAGACCCGGGCCGCCAATCTGGTCTCGCACCTGCCGATCGCCCAGGCGCTGGTCACCACCGCCGGGGCCCTGCCGCCGGGCCTGCCGGCGGAGCGGGTGGTGTGGGTGGCCGGCGGCCGGATCGAGGCGGGAGTGCGGCCCTGACGCCCGGCGATCCGCCGGGGCGGAGCGGCCGGAACTGGGAGCGCACCGACCGGCCGGTCCGCCGGCTCGGCGAGGCCCTCTCGCAGGTGGCCGCCGACCTCAACCTCGACAACCCGGACGACGTGGCGGCCGTCATGGCCGCCTGGCCGTCGGCCGTGGGCGACGCGGTGGCAGCCCACGTGCGGCCCCGGCGGCTCCACGACGGAGAGCTGCTGGTGGAGGTCGACGCCCCGGTGTGGGCGACGCAGCTCCGCTACCTGGAGGACGATGTGCTCCGCCAGCTGGGGCGCAAGGTCCGCCCCGGAGTGGTGAGATCGATCCGGCCGGTGGTACGCAGAACATGATCGGGACGGGCATGACGGAGGGGGCGACGATGGGCTATTCGGTGAGCATCGACCGCGACGCCTGCATCAGCTCGGGCAACTGCGTGGCGGACTCGCCGACCGCCTTTGACTTCGATGACGACGACATCGCGGTGGTGAAGGTGGAGGGGGCGGCGGAGCTGCCCGACGAGCGGCTCCTGCGCGTGGCCCGCAACTGCCCAGCCGGCGCCATCATCCTGCGCGACGCCGAAGGCAACGAAGTCGACCTGTTCGGTTAGCCGATCCCATTCGCCGATCCCATCAGCCGGGCAGATCCGGCGGCAGGGCGGCCGGCCATTCGAACTGCACCGCCGCCCGCTTCGTGACGAACGGCCCCATCAGTTCGGCGACGAGCTGCTTGTGGTCAGGATGGTCGCGATAGGTGAGGTAGCCGTCGGCGTCGTCGAAGTCGGCGGTGACCACGAAGTCGAAGTTCCCCTCATTGAGGCCGGCGTCCTCGCCGAAGCGGAAGGACCGGATTTCGGGAATCACCTCGGGCAGGCGACCGAGGCCGGCCCGGAGGCCCTCCTTCTGGGCGTCGGTCATTTCCTGCGTCAGGCGGACCATCACCACGTGGCGGAGCACGGCGGCCTCCTCACAGAAGGGCGGCGTAGGCGCCGCCGTCGATCGGGATGGCGGCGCCGGTGATGAACCGGGCCGGGTCGGAGCAGAGGAAGGCGACGACGGCGCCGAAGTCCTCCGGGCGGCCCAGCTCCCCGGCCGGGATCCCCTCGGCGGCGGCCGCCGAGTCGCCGTAGATCTCGAAGATGCGGTCGGTGGCGTGGGTTCCGGGCTGCACGGAGTTGACCGTGACGCCGTCGCCCGCCACCTCCCGGGCCAGTGTCTTGAGGAATCCGGTCACGCCGGCCCGGGCTGTGTTGGACAGGATCAGATTGGGGATCGGCTGGCGGACGGAGATCGACGTGATGGCCACGACCCGGCCGAACCGCTGGGCCCGCAGGCCCGGAACGGCCTCCTGGCACATGGCCACCACCGACAGCAGGTTGAGGGCCAGGGCGGGGGCGTAGGCGTCGAAGGGGGCGGTCTCGAAGTTCCCCGGGGGCGGGCCGCCGGCGTTGGTCACCAGCACGTCGAGTCCCCCGAGGGCGTCGCGGGCCTCCACCACGAACCGGCGGGCTCCGTCGGGCGTCGAAACGTCGGCCACCAGCGGAACGGCGCCCTCCCCGATGCGGGCTGCCGCCTGCTCGACCCGATCCTTCGACCGGCCGCAGATTGCCACCCGGGCCCCCTCGGCCGCCAGCGCCCGGGCCGAGGCGAATCCCAGGCCCTGCGAGGCGGCGGCCACCGCCGCCCGCCGTCCGGCCAGCCCTGTGTCCATTCGGGTCCTTCCACGGTCGGGCGCACCCAGCCCGGGGTGCTCGGGGTGTCAGCCGGAACCTAGCGCCGCCCCAACGGGGGCGAATGCGCCGGAACGGCATCGCCTGGGCGCCTTCGTGCGCCGTAGCCTGAATGTATGGCGAACGAGGGCGGTGACCGGTGGGTGGCGCGGCCGGTCCTGGCCGGGCTGATCCGGGTCCTCGTGGTGTTGGTGCCGGCGGTGGCCGGGGGCCTGGCGTCGTGGGAGATGTCCCGGATCTGGACGGAGCCGTCAGGGTTCGGACCGACCCTGCTGTGGTTCCTCACGCTGGTGGCCGTGGCGGTGGCCGTCGTCCTGGTGGTCCAGCGGGCGGCCCGGCAGTTCCTCCCTCTGGCCTGGTTGTTCACACTGACCATGGCTTTTCCCGACAAAACGCCATCCCGCATGGTCACCGCCCGCCGGGCCGCCAGCCGACGTTCCCGGCGCAAGGCCCTCGACCGGCTCCGGCACCGGGGGCTCGGCCGGGACGCAAACGAGGCCTCGGAGGCGGCCCTGGTGCTGGTGGCGGCCCTCGGGGCGCACGACCGGCGCACCCGGGGCCACTCGGAGCGGGTCCGGACACTGGCCGACCTCCTGGCCAAGCAGGCGGGTGTCCCGGACGACGACCGTGACAAGCTCCGGTGGGGGGCGCTCCTCCACGACATCGGGAAGCTGTCGGTGCCCGGCGCCATTCTGAACAAGCCGGACCGGCCCGACGAAGCCGAGTGGGCCACGCTCAAGCGCCACCCGGAGGAGGGAGCCCACCTCGTCGAGCCGCTGGTGGCCTGGCTCGGCCCCTGGGCCGGATCGGTCGGTCACCATCACGAGCGGTGGGACGGGCAGGGCTACCCCGAGGGCCTGGCCGGCGAGGACATCTCGCTCGGCGGCCGGATCCTGGCCATCGCCGACGCCTATGAGGTCATGACCGCGGCCCGGGCCTACAAGGTGCCCCTCTCGGCGGCGGCGGCCCGCCAGGAACTCGTCGCCTCGGCCGGCACGCATTTCGACCCTGCCCTGGTCCGGGCGTTCATGG
>JAUZEX010000810.1 GCA_030838815.1 Actinomycetota bacterium | reverse complement strand
CAGCGGCTTGGCGAAGTGCCGCTTCTCCTCCACGAACCGGCTCTCACCCGGCCCGTAGCCGAAGGTCAGGTCCTGCAGGGGGCATTCGCCGCCCCGGTCGCAGACCGGGCAGTCGAGGGGATGGTTGATCAGCAGGAACTCGAGCACGCCCTCCTGGGCCTTCTTCACACCAGGAGTTCCAGTGTGTACGACCATCCCATCGGTGACGGTGGCCGTGCAGGCGGGCGGGAGCCCCCGCTGACCCTCGATCTCCACCAGGCACATCCGGCACATCCCGACCGGCTTCATCCGCTCGTGCCAGCAGAAGCGGGGGATGTAGATCCCATGGTCCTGGGCGACCTTAATCACGAGTTCGCCGGCATCGGCTTCCATCTCGACGCCGTCGATCGTCACGGTCACGCGGCCTGGCACTTGCCCTCCTTCACATGGGCGAGCACCTCGTCGCGGAAGAACTTGTTGAGGCTGACGACGGGCGACACGGCGGACGGGCCCAGCGGGCAGATCGTCGTCTGCGAGAAGGGGGCGTTGAGCCCGGGCGAGATGTTGTCGCCCACGTCGAGCAGCAGGTCGAGATCGCTCGACCGGCCCTCGCCGTGCTCGATCCGGTACAGCACCTTTTCGATCCAGCCCGTCCCCTCCCGGCAGGGGGTGCACTTGCCGCAGCTCTCGTGGGCGAAGAACTTGGCCAACCGCAGCGCCACCCGCACCGGGCAGACGTCCTGGTTGTAGACCATCACCGCCCCGGACCCGAGCATCACGCCGTACTTCTGGGTGACGAGGTCCATGTCGAGGGGGACGTCGAGATGCTCATCGGTCAGCCACTGCGACGAGGCGCCGCCGGGGATGAAGAACTTGACCGGGCCGCGCCCGCGCAGGCCGCCGCCGAAGTCGTCGATCAGCTGGCGGAAGGTGAGACCGAGCTCCAGCTCGTAGTTGCCGGGCTGGTTGACGTTGCCCGACAGGGAGAAGATCCGGGTGCCCCGGGAGCGCTCGACGCCCATGGCGCCGTAGGCCTCGCCACCCATCTGGATGATGCCCGGCAGCGTGGAGAGCGTCTCGACGTTATTGACCACCGTCGGCTTGGCGTAGAGGCCGGCGATGGCCGGGAACGGCGGTCGGATGCGGGGCATGCCCCGGTCGCCCTCCAGGCTGTTGAGGAGCGCCGTCTCCTCGCCGCAGATGTAGGCGCCCGCCCCCCGGTGGACCGTGATCTCGAGGGCGAAGCCCGACCCCATCATGTTCGGCCCGATCAGGTCCTCGGCCCGGGCCTCGGCCACCGCCGTGGCCAGCCGCTCGGCCCCGAGGGCGAACTCGCCCCGGACGTAGACGAAGGCGTGGTGCACGTTGAGGGCGAAGCTGGCGATGGCGATGCCCTCCACCAACTGGTGGGGGTCGCGCTCGACCAGCATCCGGTCCTTGAACGTGGACGGCTCGGCCTCGTCGCAGTTGACCACCAGGTAGCGGGGCTCGACGCCGGCGGGCAGGAACGACCACTTGGTGGCGGTCGGGAACCCGGCGCCACCCCGGCCCCGGAGCCCGGATGCCTTGACCTCCTCGGCGATGGCCGACGGCTCCATCGACAGTGCCTTGCGCAGACCGTCATACCCTCCGGTCTGCCTGACTGCGGCCAGCGTCCACGAGTCGTCCGGCCGCTCCCGCAGCCGCCTGGTGACGATCCGGGTCTCGGTCGCCGTCATCGGCTCACACCCGACGGGCCCCGGGGCGTGAGCCGGCCCGCCTTGTAGTCCTCCACGATCCGCTCCGCGTCGGCCGGGGTCATCCGCTCGTGGAACTCGTAGTTGACCTGCATGACCGGAGCGCCGTCGTCGGCGGCCAGGCACTCGACCTCTTCCACCGTCACTTCGGGGTCGTCGGCGTAGCGGCTTCGCAGGGCGGTGAGGAGCTCCTCGCCGCCGTTGACCATGCACGACACCGACGTGCAGACCGACACCAGCAGCTTGCCCTGGGGCGAGCGCTTGAACATGGAGTAGAAGGAGCAGACCCCGAGCACCTCGGCCGCGGTCAGCCCGATGTGCTCAGCGACCTCCTCCATGCCGGTCTCGGTGACGTAACCGTCGCGCTCGGCCACGGCGTAGAGCAGCGGCATCAGTGCGGAGCGCCTCGACGGATAACGGGAGAGGATCTCCTCGGCCCCGGGGATCATCGGTCCACGTCTCCCATGATCGGGTCGATGCTCGAGATGATGGCGATCCCGTCGGCCACGAGGCCGCCCTGGACCATGGTCGAGAGGGTCTGCAGGTTGTAGAAGGAGGCGCCCCGGATGTGCATCCGGTAGGGGCGGCCCGACCCGTCCGACACGAGGTAGCAGCCCAGTTCGCCCCGGGGGTTCTCCACCGCCACGTACGTCTCCCCCGTCGGGACCTTGAACCCCTCGGTGAAGATCTTGAAGTGGTGGATCAGCGCCTCCATCGACTCGTCGATGCGGGCCCGGGGCGGCGGGGTGACCTTGCGGTCCTGCACGCGGTAATCGCCGTCGGGCATGCGATCGCGGCATTGCCGCACGATCTTCAGCGACTCGGCGATCTCGTGGAGGCGGATCCGGTAGCGGTCGAAGGTGTCGCCGTTCTCGGTGTAGATGACGTCGAAGTCGACCTCGTTGTAGGCCAGGTATGGCTGAGATTTACGCAGGTCCCATGGCATCCCCGTCGACCGCAGGATCGGGCCGCTGGCGCCGAGCGCCAGGGCCTGCTCGGTGGTGATGATCCCGATCCCCACCGTCCGCTCCAGCCAGATGGGATTGTCGGTGAGGATCTCGTCGTACT
>JAUZEX010000737.1 GCA_030838815.1 Actinomycetota bacterium | reverse complement strand
GGTCGAGGAGCGACTCACCGCGACCCACGCGACGCACCCCGTCGACGAGATCGGTTCCCCGTACCTGCTTCAGGACATAGCCGGCCGCACCGGCCATGATCGCGCTGAACAACGCCTCGTCGTCGGCGAACGACGTCAGCATCAGACAGGCGATCTCGGGATGGCGCGAGCGAATCTCGCGGCAGACCTGCACCCCGTCCCCGTCGGGCAGGCGGACATCGAGGATGGCGACATCCGGCCGGGTGGCGGGGATGCGCCCGTAGGCCTCCTCGGCCGTGCCGGCCTCGCCGACGACCTCCAGGTCCTCTTCCGCCTCGAGAAGCTCCCGCACACCGCGCCGCACGATCTCGTGGTCGTCGAGGAGGAATACCCGCAGGGTCACCGTCCCACCGTAGTGTTGGCGGCATGTCCGAGGTGGCCGGTCCCCGCAGGCTGCGCGAGCTCCTCGGCGCGGTGCTCGCCCTCGGCTCGGATCTCGACGCGCCGAGCATGCTCCGGCGGATCGTGGAGGCGGCCGTCGAGCTCGTCGACGCCCGCTACGGCGCGCTCGGCGTCCTCGACGACACCGGGACGTCCCTGGCGCAGTTCGTCACCGTCGGGATCGACGACGCCACCCATGAGCTCATCGGGGCCCTCCCCGAAGGGCACGGGCTCCTCGGGGTGCTCATCGTGGACGCCAAGCCCTTGCGGCTGCCCGACCTCCGTGAGCACCCCGACAGCTTCGGGTTCCCGCCCCAGCATCCCCCGATGCGGTCCTTCCTGGGCGTGCCGATCCGGGTGCGGGACCAGGTCTTCGGCAATCTCTACCTGACCGACAAGGTCACCGCCGAGGCCTTCACCGACGTCGACGAAGAACTCGTGGTCGGCCTGGCTGCCGCGGCGGGGATCGCCATCGAGAACGCCCGGCTCCACACCCGGATCCAGGAGTTCGCGCTGGTCGAGGAGCGGGAACGCATCGCCCGCGATCTGCACGACACCGTCATCCAAAGGCTGTTCGCCACCGGCCTCTCGTTGCAGCGAACGGCCCGGATCGTACCGACCGACGCCGACGGGGCGGTGACCCGCATCGAGGCCGCGGTCGACGATCTCGACCTGACGGTCAAGCACATCCGCTCCGCCATCTTCGAGCTGGAGTCGTCCCGGGTGTCGTCCAGCGGCGGGTTGCGGGACCGTGTGCTGGGCCTCGGTCGGGAGGCGGCCGGGGCGCTCGGCTTCGAGCCCCGGTGCTTCTTCGAAGGTCCCGTCGACAGCGCCGTCGCCGACGACGTGGCCGGCGACCTCCTGGCCACGCTGCGCGAGGCGCTCAGCAATGTCGCCCGTCACGCCGGCGCGACCCGGGTCGACGTCGAGGTGGTCGTGGCCGGCCAGGTGGTCCTGCGGGTCGTCGACGACGGGCGCGGTCCGGCTCCCGATGGACCCCGGGGCCACGGCCTGGACAACATGGAATCCCGGGCCGCGCGCCGTGGGGGCCGGTTCGACCTGCGGGCCGGCCTGCCCGCGGGGACCATCGTGGAGTGGCTGGTGCCACTGGCCTGACCCCGGGTGGTCATCACGGCCGCATCGACAGCGATCCCGCCGTGATGCGCCGACCGGACACGAACTCGGTCGAGATGGCCAGCCTTGCTTCCTCTCCCACCGGCGCCCAATGGGCGGCCGGCTCCCGGGACCCGGCCTCGAGGCCGGCGCTCCCGTGGCTGGCCCCGTTGGCCTCGTTGGCCTCGCTGGCCACGCCGGTCACGGCGACGCTCCAGCCGGAGCAACAGATCGGGTCGAAATCGTCCGCCTCGAAGGCGACCACGGCGTTCTGCAACGCGGCGAAGAGCTTGCTGCCGCGACGGATGAAGACCGAGATGTGTTCGCCATCGAGGTGGAAGGTCACCGGCAGCACCGACGGGAGCGCCCCGGAGGTGAACCCGACGCGCCCGAGCGACACCGACCCCAGCAGCCGCAGACACTCCCCGCGGTCGAGGATCTCCAGCCCGTTACGGTCGACTTCCATGCCCCGCATGATGACCGCGCTCCCTCGCCGCTGTCAGGGTCGAAGGTCACAACCGGGCTGGGTTTCAGGCGTCGCGGCGCACCAGGGTGATGGCGGCGGCCCCGAGTGCAACGACGGCGTAGACGAAGAACACACCGAGCCCGAGCCAGGGCGACAGCGCGGCCCGGCCGCCGGCTTTGGCCACGTCACTGCCGTTGATGATGGCCTGGCCGGCCTCGCTCGGCAGGTACTTCTGGATGGCGTCCATCGACGACGGCAGCAGCTGGGACAACACGGGGAGGACGAAGAGGATGCCGACCATGGCGGTGATGGCTCCGGCCGTCTTGCGGATCAGCGTGCCCAGGCCGAGGGACAGGAGCCCCAGGACGGCCAGGTACAGGCTGGTGCCGACGACGGTGCGGAGGGCCCCGGGCGAACCGATGCTGATGCCGATGCCCTTGGCCGAGAGCATTCCCTGGCCGATGAAGAAGGCCGCGAAGCAGGCCGCGGTGGTGACGGCCAGGACCACCCCGGTGAACACCGTTGCCTTGGCGGCGAGGACCGTGAGCCGTTGGGGCACGGCGGCGAAGGTGGCCCGGATCATGCCGGTGGCGTATTCGCTGGTGATGACGAGAACTCCCAGCACTGCAATAGCAAGCTGGGCCAGGACCCCACCGATCAGGCTGAAGGAAGC
>JAUZEX010000168.1 GCA_030838815.1 Actinomycetota bacterium | reverse complement strand
GGGATGCGGGACTTGAGCAGCGACGTGACCTCCACCGCCAGCAGCAGGTAGAGGGAGACGACCCCCCAGGCGACGGCGACGGGGTGCCACGAGGTGGCGAACGGGACCAGCACCGACACCAGGCCGAAGTGGACGTAGGTGTCGAGGAGGAGCGCACCGACGTGCACCCCGGTGAAGATGAGGGCGAGACCGCCGAGCCACCGGTGCAGGTCGAGGATCCAGTTGGGCCGGACCTTGGGGCTGAGGATCTTCGTCGACAGCGCCAGGCCCCACAGCACCGACGCCGCCAGGAGCGCCCAGGCCACCAGGCCGGCGGACCGGGCGACGTACCAGGGGAACTGACCGCTCATCGGACTCTCCTCGGGGGGTGGGAAACCGCGCTTGCACCCCAACCATCGGCCCGGCGGGTGGGAGCGTCCTCCGCCGAGCCTGGGAGTTTCCTGGGAACCGTCTGTCGACGGCCGGAGGTCAGTTCTCCGGACTCTGGAACACCGAGACGTCGCCCTTGGCCGAGCGGATGTCGATCTTGCGCTTGGCCTGGTCGTCGGTCTTGGACACCGCCACCGTCCGGCTCCCGCCCGCCTCGGCGGTGACCTTGTACGCCTGGTCGCCGTCGGGCAGCACGACGCCGACCCGACCCGTCTGGCTGCGGCCGACCACCAGCGCCGGCGGCGTCCGGAAGGTGAGGTTCACGAAGCTGGTGTCGCTGGTGGCCACCACCTGGGCGCTGCTGACGTTCTGGGCCGTGACCGAGCCGTCGTGGGACCGCAGCGTGACCAGCGCCCCGCTCGGCCCGATGGCCCTCACCGAGCCCGACACCGACGTGAGCTTCACCGTCCCCGACAGGCCGGAGGCGATGATCGACCCCGCCACCGTCCGGACCTCGACGAGGAGGTTGCGGGGCACCTGGAGGAGCCAGCGGACCCGGCAGGGGAAGAAGGTGTCGGCGGTGCAGTCGGCGTCGCGGACCCGGAAGGTGTCACCGTCGATGTGCTCCTCGACGAACGGGCGGCGCAGCCCGTAGGTGAGCCGCCGGGCGACGCTGATCTCGCCGTCCTTGCCCGGTACGACCTCGACCTCGCCCAGGGCGACGTCGACGGACAGCACCTTGCCGGTGAAGGCGTAGGTGTGCGACTCCCGGACCGTCTGGCTGGCCATGGCGTTGACGCCCACCAGGCCGGCGAAGCCGACGGCGACGGCCGTCAGCGTCAGCCCGATCCCCACCAGCCCCCGCCGCCGGGCGACGGACAACGGGCGGGGAGGGCCGGTCCGGCCGGAGCCCCGGGGCAGGCGCAGCCGCATCCTCAGCCCTCCAGGTACCGCAGGACGGCCAGGACCCGCCGGTGCCCGGCGTCGGTCGGGGCCAGCCCGAGCTTGGAGAAGATGCTGCTGGTGTGCTTCTCGACCGCCCCCTCGCTCACCACCAGGGCGGCGGCGACGGCGGTGTTGGAGCGGCCCTCGGCCATGAGCTGGAGCACCTCCCGCTCCCGGGGCGTCAGCAGGGCCAGCGGGTCGGCCCGGCGGGTGCGGGCCAGGAGCTGCGTCACGACGTCGGGGTCGAGGGCGGTGCCGCCGTTGGCCACCCGCTCCACGGCGGCCACGAACTCGCCGACCTCGGCCACCCGGTCCTTCAGCAGGTAGCCCAGACCCCGGGTGTCGCCGACGAGGAGCTCTGTGGCGTAGCGCTCCTCGACGTACTGCGACAGCACCAGGATGGCCAGCTGCGGGTGACGGGCCCGCAGCTCCACCGCCGCCTTGAGCCCCTCGTCCTGATGGGTGGGCGGCATGCGGACGTCGGTCACGACGATGTCGGGCTTGTACTCGTCGACGGCCTCCAGCAGGGCCACAGCGTCACCGACAGCGGCCACGACGTCGTGGCCGGCGTCGCCCAGCAGGCGGGTGAGGCCGGCCCGGAGGAGGACGGCGTCTTCAGCGATCACGATCCGCATGGCAGCTCCACGGTGAGAATGGTGGGGCCGCCGGCGGGGCTGGAGATCCGCAGCGTCCCGTCGACGGACTGGACCCGGTCGACCAGCCCCGCCAGACCGGTGCCCCGGCTGGTGTCGGCGCCGCCGATCCCGTCGTCGGTCACCTCCACCTTGAGGTGCCCGTTCTGGCGGGCCACGGTCACCGCCGCCCGGCTGGCGCCGGAGTGGCGGGCGATGTTGGTCAGCGCCTCGGCGACCACGAAGTAGGCGGTGGTCTCGACCGCCGCCGACGGCCGCTCGGCCACGGAGACCTCGACGGCCACCGGCACCGGAGCCCGTCCGGCCAGCGACGAGAGGGCGGCGTCGAGACCCCGGTCGGACAGGACCGCGGGATGGATGCCGCGAGCGAGGTTGCGCAGCTCCACCATGGCCTGCTTTGCCTCGCGGTGGGCTTCCTCCATGAGGGCCCGGGCCGCCGCCGGGTCCTTGTCGAACTTCTCCTTGGCCATCCCGAGGTTCATCGCCAGGGCCACCAGCCGCTGCTGGGCGCCGTCGTGGAGGTCGCGCTCGATGCGGCGCCGCTCGGTCTCGACGACGTCGAACAGCTGCTCCCGACGGGCCCGGAGCTCGTCGACCCGGTTGGCCAGGGCGGTCCGTTCCGACGGGCCGAGGAGGCTGACGGCGAGGCGCCCCTCGGCGCTGGCCACGGCCCGGGCGATCCACGGCGCGGCCAGGGCCAGCCCCACCCCGATGAGGCCGACCAGCGCCGTTTCCGGCACGGTGTCGATCACGAACATCGGCCGGCCGTCGAGGCTGAACAGGTGGGCACCGCCGTTGGCCAGCGCCGGGTTGTAGAGCGGGAGGAGGACGAAGAGCGCGGCGCCCGTCCACGCCGCCAGCACCAGCACCGAGCCGATCAGGGCGACCGGGCCCAGCAGCACGAGGTAGGCGACCTCCCGCCACGACTCCGAGCGGGTGGCCCGGGCCACCACCCGCTGCCACCACTTGCCTTCGGTGGGGAGATGCGGGCTGGGAATGGCTACGCCCAGGAAGACGAGGGCCCGGGTCCGCTCCGCCCGCCCCAACCGGCGGGCGGCCGTCAGCGTGCCGCCGAGGAGGACCAGGGCGCCGACGACCGTGAAGCTCAGCGCCAGCGACGACAGGACCAGCAGGAGGACGAGCGCGCCCAGCGCCCCCACGACCGTGCCGAGCACGGCATAGCTTGTGGCCAGCCAGGTCCGGCGGTCGAAGGGTGCGGTGAGCACACCTCGAAACGCGGCAAAAGGGACATCCAACACGCGAACGGATGATTCGCCACGAACCGCCCGAATCCCTCCCGGGCGCCGGGGATTCGACCCCCGGGCTCCTAGGCCGAGGGTTCGCTGCCCACGATGGAGACGAAACTCACGCACTCGCCGGGGGCGCCGCCGAGGTTGTGGGTCAGGGCCAGCTTGCGGCCGCCTTCTGACACCGACTTGATGGCCCGCTCCGGCGGGGCCTCGCGGCGCAACTGCAGCCAGGCCTCGAACAGCATCCGCAGCCCGGAGGCGCCGATGGGGTGGCCGAAGCTCTTGAGGCCGCCGTCAGGGTTCACGGCCAGCTCCCCGTCGAGGTCGTAGGTCCCGGCCAGAACCTCCTTCCAGCCGAAGCCCCGCTCGGCGAAGCCGAGGTCCTCCATGAGGACGAGCTCGGTGGGGGTGAAGCAGTCGTGGACCTCGGCCATGGCCAGTTCGGCCCGGGGATTCGTGATGCCGGCCTGGGTGTAGGCGTCCTCGGCCGAGCGCACGACCTCGGTGAAGCTGGTGTAGTCGTACTCCGGGCTCATCGGGCCTTCGGCCGGGCCGGCGGCGAAGGCCAGGCCCTTCACGTAGATGGGCTTGTCGGTGTAGCGGTGGGCGTCCTCGGCCCGCACGATGATGGCCGCCGCCGCCCCGTCCGACACGCCGGAGCAGTCGAAGATGCCGAGCGGCCCCGCCACCAGCGGCGAGGCGCAGATGGTCTCCTTCGACACCTCCTTGCGGAACTGGGCCCTCGGGTTGCGGGCGCCGTTGAAGTGGTTCTTCCAGGCGATGCGGGCCATGACGGCTTTGAGTTCGGCGTCGTCGACGCCGTACTTCTTGGCGTAGGCCGGCGCCAGCAGCGAGAACATGGCCGGCGCGGTCATGGCCGCCGCCGTGCCGTCGCCGCCGTCCATGCTGACCACGAGGCCGGAGTAGCCGGAGTCCTTGAGCTTCTCGACCCCGGTCGCCATCACCATGTCGTAGGCGCCGCAGGCAACGGCGTAACAGGCGTTCCGGAACGACTCGGAGCCGGTGGCGCAGAAGTTCTCCACCCTGGTCACCGGCTTGTACTGCAGCTTGAGCGGCCGGGACAGCGTGAGGCCCGACAGCCCCGACGCCATGGTGCCGAGCCAGAAGGCGTCGACGTCGGCCAGAGGAATGCCGGAGCTGGTGCAGGCCTCGGTGACGGCGTCGACGAGGAGGTCGTCGGGCCCCTTGTCCCAGTGCTCGCCGAAGGGGGTGCAGCCCATCCCGACGATGGCGACCCGGTCACGGATTCCGTTGCTAGCCATCAGTTCTGCACCTCCGAGGCGATGGGCTTGGCTTTCCAGAA
>JAUZEX010000689.1 GCA_030838815.1 Actinomycetota bacterium | reverse complement strand
CCCCGCAGTCTAGGCGCGGGAGCGGTCACGATCCACCGTCTGGCGGGCGGCGCCGCTCTCCCGTCGTGTTACCCACGAATCAGGCGCCGCTCCAGACCCCGGTCGCGCATCCACAGCGTTGGACGATCAAGGGAGCCTGGCGTGCGAGCCCACCTCGGAGAGCAGGTCGCCGCATGTCCGAAGTGTCACGGTCCGCTGAGCGGTCTCGGTCCCGTCAGCGGCCGCCGCTGGGGCCGGAAGCGGGCCGAGCCCTCGAACGGCTACTGCCTGGTCTGCCATGTCGGATTCACCAACACCGACCACCACTGGGCCAGAAGTACCCACTGATGACCACCCAGAAGTACCCATGACCGTAAGAGGAGTTCCGCTGCCCAAGACCCTCATCACCGGAGCGCCGGCCCGCGCCTCTGAGGTCGCCGCCGCCCTCCAGCAGGCCGGTGCGACGCCGCCCCTGCAGGCCGACAGCGCAACCGCGCTGGTCGACGTGTGCGCGTCGGTCCCCCCGGGATCGCTGGATTGCTACATCCAGTTGCCCTACGACCACCGCGCCGGCGCCACCGCGGTGGCGGACGCCGCCGCCATGGTGGCCGACGGGGGGCTCGCCCGCTACGACGCGGTCACCACCGTGGTGCCGCTGCTGAGCGACGGGGCAACGGTCGTACTGGTCATGGAGGAGCGAGGGGACGACCAACGCCGCCTCGACCTGGCCGGTGCGGCCGACGACCTCACCCGGCTCCTGGCCCGCGCCCTGCGCGACGACCATCCCGCCGCGGCGCTGAAGATCGCCGTGGTCGAAGACCGGCAGTCGCCATCCGACATCGCCACGATCGCCCGCCTCCGGGGGAAGCCCCGCCCTGCCGCGTCGTCCTACGTCGATGTCGAGCCCGGTCTCGGCTTCGCCGACTGGCGATGCCAGGTCCTCAGTCTGCTGGAGGCGACATGACCGACGCCGGGTCCCACAACAAGGTCCACTCCCTCCGCAATCGTGCGACCACCCAGAAATTGGTCACGATGGGCCATATCCGTCCGGGTGGCGGTCGGCGCATGGTGGTGGGAGCGCCTGAAGGCCAAGGCGTTCCCTGACGGCGCGGAGGCACTGATGGCCGAGCACGAGCTCCTCACCCCCGGCGAAGTCGCGGTGATGTTCCGGGTGAACCCGAAGACCGTGACCCGCTGGGCTCGCGCGGGCAGGATCGCTGCCATCCGAACCATCGGAGGTCATCGGCGGTTCCGGGCTTCAGACATCCAGCGCTTCCTCGAGGACGCCCCGGACCTCCCGTCCTGACGCCAGGAGGCGGAACCCTCCGCATTCCGGCGGACGACCGTCTACAGTTGCGACGCGATTGCCGCCTCTCCAGACCCTGGTTGCGCGATCGACCCCTGCAGCGATGGAGGTCGGCCCATGGACCAGGCTCTACGTTGGATATCTCTTCCAGTCCCGCGACGACCGTGGACGCCGGAGGATTGGCGCGAGGTCGGAAGCTGTCGTGACAGCGATCCGAACCTGTTCTACCCCGTCGGCCGCGGGCGGGACGCGCTCGAACAGATCGAGGAGGCCAAGGCGATCTGTCGCACCTGCCCCTCCCGGGAGCCGTGCCTCGAGTTCGCCGTGACCTTTCGCCAGGTGCTGGGCATCTGGGGAGGCACCTCGGCGGAAGAGCGCCGCCAGGTTGTTCGGGAACGGCGGGAGTCCATTGCCTCCTGATGCGGACGCGGTCGGGGAGCCTCTGGACGGCGCCACCACCGAAGGGTTCGACCCCCGCTCGGCGGAGTTGGACGCCGAACCCGAGCCCGGGCTCCCTCCGGTTCCGGCGGAGCCCGGGGAGCGGCCGCAGGGCATGGTGCCCGGCCGGGAGCGCCGCCGGACCAAGGTCGAGCGCGCCTCCATGCGGGTGCTGGCCACCGGTGGGATCATCGGCATCGACGTGATCCTCGGGGCGGTGCTCGTCAGTCAGAACGTCGCCGGGTGGATCGTCGGTCTCGTGGTCGGCCTCACCTCGGTGATCCTGGCTGCCGTGCTCTGGTCGTCCCGGCAACTCTGAGCGTCGCTCACCAGGCCCAGCGCCGTGTCGGGTTCAGTCCTTCCCCCCGCCGCCTTTGTCCTTGCCTTTGCCTTTGGCAGGGTGTTCATCAGTGGTGGTGGCGGTGGTGGTCGAGGTCGGGTTCTCCACCGGCGGCGGAGCGAGCAGTGCCAGCTGCGTTTCCACCTGGGCGACGGCAGCCAGGATTGCGGTGGCCTGCTTGGCGCTGAGGTCGCCCGTCGCTTGCAGAGCAGCGACCATCCGCCGCACTTCGGCGGCCGCTGTCCTGGCGCCGGCCGGGTCGCCCGTAGAGGCGGCCACCCGGATCGCTGCCACCCGGGGTTGGAGCAGCGTGGCGGCCGAGCGGGGCAGCGAGCGTTCGCCTCCGCATCCGGCCAGGCCGCCGACGAGCAGGGCCACCGCCGCCATCCGCTTGAGAGTCAACGGACCGTCTTCTCCAGCCGGACCAATGCGCCGTCCAGCGCGGGCGGGAGTCCCGCGCCGGCGCCGGGGGGCGCCACCACCGTCGTCGCCGGCGTAGCGGTGGCGGAGGTTCCGTGTTGGCTCCGTCCGAAGGCGGCGACCCCCAATGCCACCGCCAGGCCCACGCCGGCCACCAGGGCCAGGACCCGACGTTGCGCAAGCCGGTCGGTCAGCGGGCGTCGCTCGGCAGGGATGGCGCCGGCCGCCGGGACGGGCGGAACGGGGGCGGCGTTCGTCGCTGCCACGTCGGAGACTTCCGTGCCGGCGACGACGGGAGCGGCGAAGATCTCCGTGGCCGGACGGGCCATGACGGTCAGGGCGGCATCGGGGTCGTCGACGGCTGGCCCGATCCGGTCCTCCAAGGCGGCGGCCATGTCGGCGGCACTGGCGAAACGGTCTTCGGGATTCTTGGCCATGGCCCGCTCGACGACGGCGATCAGCCTCGGCTCGAGCCCTGGGCGGCATTCCCGCAATGGAACCGGACTGGCCTGGTCGACGGCCCGGACGACGGCGATAGGTGTCGAGGCGGCGAAGGGCCGGGTGCCGCTCAGCGTCTCGTAGAGGACGACTCCGACCGAATACAGGTCGCTCTGCACCGTGGCCGGTCGCCCGGCGAGCCGTTCCGGAGCCATGTAGGCCAC
>JAUZEX010000686.1 GCA_030838815.1 Actinomycetota bacterium | reverse complement strand
CCTGGAGTCCACCAGCGACCTGTACGTGCCGCAGGTGACCTGGCTGAAGTCGGCATGGCCGTTCATCCTCATGCTCGGGGTGCTGATGACCGCCTTCGCCCGGGGCCGGAAGTCGATCCTCGACGACCCGTCGATGGTGGCGGCGTGAGCGCCACGCTCGACCTGCGGGCCGACCAGGGCCCGAGCGACGCCGACGACCTCGAGGTCCTCCCGGGGCTCCGGCGCCTGTTCCCATCCCTCGCCGACTGGAGGCGCCTCACCCCCCGGGCCCGGGCGGCCCGGGCCGGCGGCGCGCTGGCCCTCTCCCTCGTGGCGCTGTCCGGACCCCACCCCTTGAGGGGCATCGGGCCCTCCTTCGCCCTGGACGTGGGGCTGGTCTACTGCCTCGTGGTCCTGGCGGTCTCGGTGCTGGGCTGGATCGGCGAGATCTCGCTGGCGGTGGTGGCCCAGATGGGCTTCGGCCTGATCGCCATCGACTTCCTCCAAGAACATGGCTGGCCTTTCGGCCTGATCCTCCTCGGCGTCGTGGTCTCGTCCATTCCGGTCTCGCTGGTCGTCGGGATCTTCGCCCTCCGCCTGCGGGGCGTGAGCTTCGTGATCGCCTCGTTGGCGCTGGGCTACCTGGCGCAGCGCTCGATCCTGGCCGAATACCTCGGCGCGGGCGCCTCGGACAAGGGCGAGGTGGGCACGCCCCGCTACCTCGCCGCCCACGACCGCTTCTACTACTGGCTGCTGGCCTCCCTCGTCATCGTGGCCGGGGCCTGCTACCTGGTGCAGCGATCCCGCCTGGGGCGGGCCATCACCGCCATGCGGGACTCCGAGACCGCCTTCTGGACGCTCGGCCACTCTCCGGCCCGCTACAAGCTCTTCACCGTGTGCCTGTCCGGCGCCATCGCCACCCTGGCCGGCGCCTACTACGCCATGCTTCTGGTGCGGGTCCCGGCCCTCTACTACCAGCCGGGGCTGGCCATCGTCTTCTTTGGGTTCGCGCTGGCGGGCGGAATGGGCTCGATCGGCGGGTCCATCGCCGCCGGGCTCTTCTTCGGGGCCCTGCCCAAGTACCTCGAGGCCTACACCTCCGGCGGCTTCAGCCGCTACGACTTCTTCTTCTACGGGCTGTTCTCGCTGCTCATCTTCATGAAGGTGCCCGGTGGCCTGGGTGGCCTCGGCCGGCGCCTCTGGGCCCGCCTCGAAGGCCCCCGGGGATGAAGGCCCTCCTCCAGCGGGCCCCGGCCGGTGACCAGGAAGACGTCGGCCCGCTGCTGGCGGTCGAGGGCCTGGCTATCCACTTCGGCGGCGTCCGGGCCCTACGGGACGTGTCCTTCCACGCCCGCCGGAAGGAGGTCACCGGCGTCATCGGTCCGAACGGCGCCGGGAAGACGACGCTGTTCAACTGCGTCTCCGGGCTCCTCACCCCCGACCACGGCCGCGTCACCTTCGCCGGGCGTTCCCTGCGGGGCACGCCGATGATGCGGGCCCGCCGGGGCCTGGGGCGGACGTTCCAGACGCCGCGGCTCTTCCGCAGCCTCTCCGTCGTCGACAACCTGGCTGTGGGGTGCGAGGTGGCCGATGCCGCCAAGCTCCCTTACGAGTTCGACCCGTCGCTCGGCTCGGCCGATCACGTCGAGCGCGCGGCCCGGATCGCCCGCCTGGTCGGGTACCGGGGCAGCCTCGGAGCGCCGGCCGGCAGCCTCCCCTTCGGCGACCTGCGGACCGTGGAGCTGGCCCGGGCGCTGTGCGCCGCACCCAAGATGCTCATGCTGGACGAACCCGCGTCGGGGCTGGACATCGACCAGGCGCTTGCGCTCGTCGAGGTCGTCCGCAACCTGGCGGCGCTGGGCCTGGCCATCCTCCTCATCGAGCACGACATGAGCGTGGTGATGGGGGTCTGCCATGACATCACCGTGCTGGACTTCGGCACGGTCCTTGCCACCGGCACCCCGGAGGAGGTCCAGAACAACCCGGATGTCCTCGACGCCTACCTGGGCAAGGCCCGTCGTGCTTGAGGTCAAGGACCTCGTCGTCGACTATGGCCCGGTCCGGGCCCTCTTCGGGCTCGACCTTCACGTCCAGGCGGGGGAGATCGTCTCGCTGATCGGGCCCAACGGCGCCGGCAAGACGACCACCCTCAACACCATTGCCGGCGTCCTGCCCCGGGACGGGCAGATCCTGCTCGACGGGGAAGTCCTCCCGCCCTCCCCGGTGGCCGTCGTCGGTCGCGGCATCACGCTCGTCCCGCAGGGCCGGAAGGTCTTCCCGACCATGACGGTCGAGGAGAACCTTTTTCTCGGCGGGTACAGCCGGGGGGCGAACTGGCGCCGGGTCAAGGAATGGCTGGTGCCGGTCTACGACTACTTCCCCCGACTCGCCGAGCGGCGCCGGCAACCGGCCGGCAAGCTGTCCGGCGGGGAGCAGCAGATGCTCGTCATCGGCCGAGGACTGCTGTCCAACCCCAAGATCATGCTGATCGACGAGCTGTCCTTCGGCCTCGCCCCCCTCGTGGTCGAGACACTGCTGGAGATGGTCGTCCGCCTCAACCGGGAGCAGGG
>JAUZEX010000642.1 GCA_030838815.1 Actinomycetota bacterium | reverse complement strand
CGGCAGTAGATCTCGCCGTTGGCGAACGTCGACAGCTCGACGTCGCCCAGCGGCACGCCGAGGCTCTCGGCGATCTCCTGCGCCAGCGGGGTATTCGCTCTCCCGCTGAAGAGCATCAACTTCTTCTTGGTGACCAGTTCCATTCGTCCGCCCCGTCCCCCGGCGTTGCCCAACCCCTTACGCAAAGTGTCGCAGACGCGGGCCCCGGCCGCTGGCTTCAGCCCGCTCCGTGGTCGCCCGCTCCCTGCGGCTCGGCCTCGGCTTCGGCCTGGTCGGCCCGGGCCTTGGCCCAGCCCTCCTCCACCCGGGCCGGGACGCCCTTGGCCAGGGCTCCGGCCGGCACGTCGCCGGTGACGACCGCGCCCGCCCCGGTGTAGGCCCCCTCGCCGACCTCGACCGGCGCCACCAGCACCGTGTTGGACCCGATGTGGGCCCGGGCCCCGATGCGGGTCTTGTGCTTGGCATGGCCGTCGTAGTTGGCGGTGATGGTGCCGGCGCCGACGTTGGCGCCCTCCCCCACCTCGGCGTCGCCCACGTAGGCCAGGTGGGGGACCTTCGCCCCGGCGGCCACGGTCGACGACTTGATCTCGACGAAGCTGCCCGCCTTCGACGCCCGGCCGAGAACGGTGCCGGGCCGCAGGTGGGTGAACGGCCCGACGGTGACGCCGTCGCCGATCTCGGCCCCGGTGGCCACCGAGTAGGAGACGGTGGCGCCCTGCCCGACGGTGGTGTCCACCAGGCGGGTGTCGGGCCCGATGACGGAGCCAGGCCCGACGGTGGTGGCGCCCTCTAGGACCACGCCGGGGAGCAGCTCCACCTCGGAGCCCAGCCGGACGGCGGCGTCGACATAGGTGCGCAAGGGGTCGATCATCCGCACGCCTTCGAGCATCCAGTGGCTGTTGATCCGGACCCGCAGCGCCTCCTCGGCCTCCGACAGCTGGACCTGGTCGTTGACCCCCAGGGCCTCGGCGACGTCGGGTGATTCCATGGCGAGGACCTTGTGGCCGGCCTGGCGAAGGACGGCGATGGCGTCGGTCAGGTAGTACTCGCCCTGGGCGTTCTCGGGGGACAGGCGGCGCAGCGCCGGCGCCAGGAGTCCCCGGCGGAAGCAGTAGATCGACGTGTTGACCTCGTCGATGGCCCGCTCCTCCTCGGTGGCGTCCCAGTGGTCGACGATGGCCTCCACCCGCCCGTCCTTGCCCCGGACGATCCGGCCGTAGCCTGTCGGGTCGGGCAGCCGGGCGGTCAAGACGGTGGCGGCGGCGCCGCTCTGGTCGTGCTCCCGGGCCAGCCCGGCCAGCGTCTCCGCCCGCAGGAGGGGCGTGTCGCCGGGGACGACGATGATGTCGTCCTCCTCCTCCATGTCGTCGGGGAAGACGGTGAGCCCGACGGAGACAGCGTCGCCCGTCCCCCGCTGGACCCGCTGCTCGACGAACTCCAGCGGTACGTCGGTCTCGCTGTGGAGGGTCTTGATGACCCGTTCCGAGGCATGGCCGACCACCACCACGATCCGCTCCAGTTGCAGTTCCTCCAGGGCGCCGATGACGTAGAGCAGCATCGGACGGCCGCAGAGGGGATGCAGCACCTTGGGGATGGACGACTTCATCCGAGTCCCCTCGCCGGCGGCGAGGACGACTGCGGCCAGCGGTCGAGAATGGCTCATGGGCTCCCTTCCTCCGCTCCAGCTCGGGGGCGAGGATTCGAACCTCGTCCAGGGACTCCAAAGGACCCTGTGCTGCCGGTTACACCACCCCCGACCGGAGTCGACCATATCAATCTCGCACCTCAGCGACCCCGGTCGGCCGCAACCTCACACCTCGCCGACCGAGTCGCTTCGGCGCTCGCGGTGCGGCTAACCTGCCTCCCGCCATGGGCTCTCTGATCAAGAAGCGCCGCAAGCGCATGCGGAAGAAGAAGCACAAGAAGCTTCTCAAGCGCACCCGCTGGCAGCGCCGCGCCGCCGGGAAGTAACGCGTCTCGCTAGCTCAGTCGGGGCTCTTCTGGGCCTCGACTCCCCGGGTGGCCAACCCGGTGGCGAACGCCATGGCCCGCAGCTCGACGCCGACCTGGGTCGCCACCACTGCCGCCTGCGCCGCTGACGCCACCGCCACCACATAGGCCGAGCCGCTCCCGGCCAGCAGCGCCGGCGCGCCGGCCAGGGCCTCCAGCGCCTCCCGGAAGGGCCGGAGGCGGGGCTCAACCCGTTCGGCGGCGGGTTCGAGGTCGTTGACCATTTCATCCGGCAGACCGAGCCCGGCCAGACCCTCGGGCAGGGGGACGGGCCGGGCGGATGACGGGCCGCCGAGCTCGTCCCAGGCCCGGTAGACGGTCGGCGTCGCCAGCCCGAAGGGCGGGACGGCCACCACGAGCGACAGACCGCCCGCGTCGTGGTCCCCCGGCCAGGGCGACCCGGCGGACGGACCGGGCGGGGGCAAGGACGCCGGCAGCCTCGACGGCCCCGGCGGCGCCGGCACCCCCACCGCTCCGGACGGGCCCGGTCGCCACAGCGACCCGAAGGGACCGGGCGACCCGGACGAACCGGGCGGCGACTCGGCGGGGGCGTAGGGGGTGGGGGGGGCGGGCGTTCGGGTCAGGGCGGACGGCAACGAGAGCGGCTCGATGATCTCGCCCCGGCCCCGCATCCAGGCGATCCCGCCGGCGATGCAGAACGGGACGTCGGACCCGAGCCGGGCGGCGAGGTTGGCCAGGGTGGCGGCGTCGAGGTCGAGGCCCAGGAGCCGGGCGCCGCCGACCAGGGTGCCGGCCGCGTCGGCCGACCCGCCGCCGAGGCCGGCGCCGGCCGGGATCGCCTTGTGGAGCGAGAGGTCGAGGCCCGAAGCCGCCCACGGCCCGGGGTCCTCGCCGTCGGCCGCCACCTCCAGCAGGAGACGGGCGGCCCGGGCGGCCAGGTTCGTCTCGTCGGCCGGCACCCCGATCACGGCCCGCCCGGAGAGCCGCACCCGCACCCCGAACGGCGGCTGGATCCGGAGGCCCACCACGTCGTGCGGCTCCCGGAGCGAGACGACCAGCCCCTCGATCTCGTGGTACCCGTCCGGCCGGACCCCGAGCACGCGCAGCGACAACGTGAGCTTCGCCCGCGCCACCACCCGCACATCCCGGCTCACGACGCCCCCCCGGCCGGGCCCGACGGAGCGGGCGGGTCGGCGGCACGGGTGAGGGCGGCCCATTGGTCGAGGGTCAGGGCCTCGGCCCGGGTCAGGGAGGGGATGCCGGCGGCGGCGAGGACTTCCTCCGCTCGCGGGCCGAGGACCGGGCGGAGGGACTGGCGGAGGGTCTTGCGCCGTTGGCCGAAGCCGGCCCGGGCCAGGGTGAAGAGGGCGTCAGCCGACGGCACCTCGACCGGCGGGGAGGAGCGGCGCTCGAAGCGGACGACGGCCGAGTCGACCTTGGGCCTCGGCACGAACACCGTCGGCGGGACGACGCCGACGACGGCCGCCTTGGCGTGGTAGGCGACCTTGACCGAGATGGCGCCGCAGGCGGGCGTGCCGGGCGGCGCGGCCAGCCGCTCGGCGACCTCCTTCTGGACCATGACCGACAGCACCCCGATCGCCGGCACCTCGTCGAGGAGCCGGGCCATGAGCGGGGTGGCCACGTTGTAGGGCAGGTTCGAGACCATGGTCCAGGAAAGGGCCGCGGCGCCGGCGCCAAGCAGCGTCCGGTAGTCGACGCTCATGGCGTCGCCTTGGACCACGCGTACGTGCGGCTGGTCCGACACCACTTCCGCCAGTACCGGCAGGAGGTGGCGGTCGAGCTCGAGCGCCAGGATCTCGCCGGTCGGGCCCACCGCCTCGGCCAGGGCGACCGTCAGGGAACCGATGCCGGGGCCGATCTCGAGCACGTGGTCGCCGGGCGCCACGCCGGCCAGCCGCACGATGCGGCGGGCGGTGTTGGGGTCGGCCAGGAAGTTCTGGCCCAGGGCGCGGCTCGGCCGCAGGTCATGGGCGGCGAGGAGGCCCCGCACGTCCGTGGGAGAGAGCAGCCGCACGGAGCCGGACGGTACTTGCTCGCCGGGCCGCCACTCCGACAACCAGAGCGGGCAGCGGGGTCACCACTCGATGCGGACCCGGACCACCCCTTGGTTGCCGGTGGCGATGGCCATGAAGACGCTCCGGTCGAGGTCGATGATGCGCCCGGCGACGAACGGGCCGCGGTCGGCCACGGTGCAGCTGGCCGACTGGCCGGTGGCCAGGTTGGTCACCTTCACGACCGTGCCTTTGGGCAACGTACGGTGGGCGCAGGTGCCGGGCTTGTAGCGGTACCAGGAGGCGCCGCCCTCCTGGTGGCCGCCGATCCCGGGAGAGTCCGCGCCCCCGGAGTCGGAGCTTCCGTCGGCGGCGGCGAAGCGGCGTGCCGGGATGGGGCCGGCCGTCCGTCGACCGTCGGCCGTACCGGCGACGTTGTCGTCGCCCTGGGCCAGCCGGAGCTTGAGCGGGAGGTCCTCGTCGCCGGTCGGGGTGCCCCGTCCGCCACCCCGACCGACGATCACCACCCGCGGGTTGGCCGCCGCGATGGTCTCCGTCGAGATCTGCCGCCGGGAGGCGACCCGCCCGTCACGGCGGGTCACCTCGAACACCACCCGCTCGAGACCCGGCGTGCCGTCGGCCTCAACCCTCGTCTCCCCCCGGGCCAGCGCCGGGTCGTCCCGCAGCTCCTTGGGGACGGGCACCGCCCGCTCCTCGGTGACCCGGCTGACGTCGACCCGCACCACCGTCACGGCTCCGCCCGGCGGGGCGTCGAGCGGCGGGCTGACCTCGTCGTCGCCGTCGAGCCTGATCCCGAGCCCGGCCAGGAGATCCCCGACGGTGGCGGCCGCGGTTGCGACCTCCCGGCGGGTTCCGTCGTGCACAACGGTCACCGCTTTCGCCGGTGTCGCCGGCTGCTCGTCCCGGACGGCCGACCGCGACGCCCGGTCCCGGTACAGCCGATCACCGTCGACGCCGGCGGCCATGGCCGCCGATCGGAGCGTCGGGCCCCCGGAGTGGGAGGCACTCCGGAGGGCCGCCACCCCGGCCAACGGGACGGCCAGCGCGACGACCAGGAACGTGGCGGCGGACCGGCCGGAGAAGCGCCGCCGGACCCGCCTGCGGGTATCGGTGCTGGTGGGAGGCATCGGGCGGACGCTAACGACGGTTTTGGCCGCCGGTCCAGCGGACCCACGCTCCGTGCTCCGACCCCGCAACTATCGTTGTCGAAGTCGCCCTTGAGGTTCTTGTGACCTCCGAGCGAGGTGTTGCTTGACAGATTCCCGACGGTCCGATGAAAGCCGATGCCGGCGCATCAGGCCCAGAAGACGGCCAGCGCGTTCGCCCTGGTGGCCGCGGCCACTTCGTCCACCGACTCGCGGCGGGCCGCGGCCAGGGCCGCCCCCACGGCCGGAAGGAACGCCGGCTCGTTGGTCTTGCCCCGGTGTGGGACCGGGGCCAGGAACGGCGCGTCGGTCTCCACCAGCAGGCGATCGGAGGGAGTGATGGCCGCCGCCGCCCGCAGGTCGTCGGCCGTCTTGAACGAGACGATCCCCGAGTAGGAGAGCCAGCAGCCGACCGCCAGGGCCCGTTCGGCCTCGGCCGGGCCGCCGGTGAAGCAGTGGAACACCGTTCGGTCCGGGACCCCGTCGGTCTCCAGCACGCCGAAGGTCTCGGCCCAGGCGTCCCGGGAGTGGATCACCAGCGGCAGGCCCCGGTCCCGGGCCAGGCCGAGCTGGGCCCGGAAGGCCTTCTCCTGGGCGTCGGGCTCGGAGTGGCGGTAGTAGAGGTCGAAGCCGCACTCCCCGATGCCGACGACCCGGTCGGCCCCGGCCAGCTCGACGAGCTCGCTCCACTCGGCGGCCAGCTTCGAGGCGTCGTGGGGATGGAGCCCGACCGTGGCCCACACCTCGGGAAAGACCGCAGCCAGGCGGACGGCCTCCCGCGACGTGGCCAGGTCGGTGCCGATGCACACCATCCGCTCCACCCCGGCCCCGACCGCCCGGGCGATTGCCTCGGCGGCCAGGGAGTCGTCGCTCCGACGAGCCACGCTGTCACCGCCATCCCCGGCCCGCTCTTCGAACTGGAGGTGGCAATGGGAGTCGATCCAGGTCACCCTTCGAGCCTCGGGAAGAGCGCCGGGCCGCGCTCCAGCGTCGAGCCCGCCGGCATCGAACCCCAGGCCGCGGCCTCGGGCAGGCGCTGGTCTTCCGGCGTGCCCGGGAGGCCGAGGCGGCGCCACAGTTCGGCGGCGGCGTCGGGGATCAGGGGCGACGCCAGCAGGGCCACGGTCCGGAGCGCCTCGAGGCAGTCGCCCAGCACCGCCGCCACCGCCTCGGCATCGCCGGTCTTCTGCAGCGCCCAGGGGGCCCGGTCCTCGATGTAAGCGTTGGCCGCCCGGATGAGGTCCCACACCGCGCCGAACCCGCCGGCGAAGTCGAGCTTGGCCATCCCGGTCGACAGCCCGTCCAGGGCCGTCACCGACTGGTCCCGGAGCGGCCCGTTCTCCCGGGCCTCGGGGGACACCCCGCCGAGGTAGTTGACCGCCATGTTGAGCACGCGGCTGGCCAGGTTGCCGAAGTTGTTGGCCAGGTCGGCGTTGTAGCGGGCCACCATGGCCTCGTAGCTGAAGTCGCCGTCGGGGCCGAAGTTCTGGTCGCGGAGGAAGTGGTAGCGCACCCCGTCCGACCCGAAGGTGGCCACCAGGTCGCCGGGGGCGATCTGGTTCAGCCGGGTCTTGCTCATCTTCTCGCCGCCGACCAGGAGCCAGCCGTGGGCGAAGACATGCTTCGGCGGCGCCTCCCCGGCGGCCATGAGCATGGCCGGCCAGTAGACGGCGTGGAAGCGGAGGATGTCCTTGCCGACGAGGTGGTAGTCGACCGGCCACCAGTGCTCGAACCGCTCCCGGTCGGCCCCGTAGCCGAGCGCCGTGCAGTAGTTGATGAGGGCGTCGAACCAGACGTAGGCGACGTGGTTCGGATCCCAGGGAATCGGGATGCCCCAGCTGATCGAGGTCCGGGAGATCGAGAAGTCCTGCAGGCCCTGTCGAATGAAGCCCAGAACCTCATTCCGTCGGGTGTCGGGCTGGACGGCTTCGGGATGGGCCTCGTAATACTCCAGCAGCCGGTCGCCGTAGCGGGACAGCTTGAAGAAGTAGTTCTCCTCCCGCATGCGCTGGACGGGCCGGCCGTGGATCGGGCAGTTCCCGTCGACCAGTTCATCCTCGGTGTAATAGGCCTCGCAGGCCACGCAGTAGAGGCCCTCGTAGGTGCCGAGCTCGATGTCGCCGTTGTCGTAGACCTTCTGGAGCATCTCCTGGACGGCCCGGTGGTGGCGGGGCTCGGTGGTGCGGATGAAGTCGTCGTTGGAGATCCGCAGCTCTTTCCAGGCCTCCCGGAACCGTTCGCTGGTGCGGTCGGCCCAGTCCTTCGGGGTGAGGCCCTGGGCCTCGGCGGCCTGGGCCATCTTGAGGCCGTGCTCGTCGGTTCCGGTCAGAAAAAACACCTCATCGCCCCACAAACGGCGCCAACGGGCCAGGACATCACCGGCGATGGTGGTGTAGGCGTGGCCGATATGGGGAACGTCGTTGACGTAATAGATGGGTGTGGTGACGGAGAAGGGTGGCACGCGTGTCTTCCTCGGCTTCTCGACTCAGGCCTTACGATACGACGCCGGCGCGGGTCAACGGTCCGCAAGGGGGGCCCCAGGGGGCGCCTCCACCCCGGGCGGTATCGGCGCAGGACTCGATGCGCGAGGCGCGCTCGACCGGCATGACCCGCAAGGTCGACGAACTCGGACGCATGGTTCTCCCCAGTGAGCTCCGCAAACGGTTCCGCATCCACGAGGGCGACCACCTCGCCATCCACGTGGAAGAGGAGCGAATCGTCCTGACCAAGGTCGAGACCGGGTGCGTGTTCTGCGACTCCACCGACGGCCTCGTCAACTTCCGGGACAAGCTCATTTGCGAGATCTGCAAGACCGGTATCGAAGAAATCTGACCGGGGGTCACGCCCTCGCCGCCTTTCCGAGGGCGGCGGCGAGGGTGTAGGCGCGCCGGCGGGGCACCCCCAGGCTGACCGCCACCGCGGCCGCCGCATCCCGGGTCGAGGCGCCGGCCGCGATCTCGACCCGAAGGGCCTCCTCGAGCGTCTCGTCGTCGGGCTCCGCCAAGGCGGTGGGCGCCGCGGGGCCGATCACGATGACCTGCTCCCCCCGGGCCTGCGGGCCTTCGCCGACGTTGGCGGCCTCCACCGCCGCTCCCAGCGTCCCCCGCCACACCGTCTCGTAGAGCTTCGTGAGCTCGCGGGCCACGGCCACGGGCCGGTCGGGACCGAAGGCGACGGCGAGGTCGGCCAGCGTCGCCTCGAGCCGGTGGGGGGCCTCGAACAGCACCACCGTCCGGTCCTCGGCCCGGAGCGCCTCGAGCCTGGCCGCCCGCTGCCGGCCCTTCCGGGGCAGGAAGCCTTCGAAGACGAACCGGGCGGTCGGGAGCCCCGACACCACCAGGGCGGCCAGCACCGCGCTCGGCCCGGGGATGACCTCGACCGCCACGCCCGCCGCCAGCGCCGCCACCACCAGCCGCTCCCCCGGATCGGAGATGCCGGGCATCCCGGCGTCGGTGACGCAGACCAGGCGCTCCCCCCGCTCGACGATCCGCTCCACCAGCCGGGCGGCCAGCTCGGCCTCGTCGGGGCCGTGGAACGACACCAGCCGGCCCCGGCTCGAGATTCCGGCCGCGGTGAGCAGGGGGCGGGTGCGGCGGGTGTCCTCGGCGGCGATGACGTCGGCGGCCTCGAGGACCTCGACCGCCCTCGGGGACAGGTCCCCGAGGTTGCCGATCGGCGTCCCGACCAGGATCACCGCCGGCCGGGCTGTCTCTGGCGGCTCACGCCGCCCTTGTCGGGGGGACTCCCCCCGTCCCCCGGCGGTCACTCCTTGACCTCGACCGTGTCGCCGGGCCGGAGCTGCCAGCGCTCGAAGGCGCCGGCCGCCGCCTCGACCACGAACCCCGACCGCCACACGACCCGGGTGACCCGCCAGGGCGCCACCGTGACGGTGCGCAGCACCACGCCCCCGCTGTCGCAGAAGGCGACGTCGATCGGGAAGTGCATTCCCAGGGTGTGGACCTGCCGGCACGGCCGCAGCACGAGGGCCCCCGTCACCTCGGCCGGCTCCCGCCGGCCGAGCAACCCGACCGTACGCTCCCGGGTGCCGCGGGCCACCTCGGCGCTGGCCAGCACGTCGCCCCCCTCCCGCACGAGCCAGGCCATCAGACGTTGAAGCGGATCTCCAACACGTCGCCGTCGGCGACTTCGTAGTCCTTGCCTTCCACGCGCAGCTTCCCCAGCTCCTTGGCCCGGGGCCAGGAGCCGATGGAGAGCAGCTCGTCCCACCGGATGACCTCGGCCCGGATGAATCCCCGCTGGAGGTCGGAGTGGATCACCCCGGCGCACTCCGGGGCCTTGGCCCCGGACCGGAACGTCCAGGCCCGGCTCTCGTCGGGCCCGGTGGTGAGGAAGGTCTTCCGGCCCAGCAGGTGGTAGGCGGCCCGGGCGACCCGGGGCACGACGCCGTCACCGAGACCGAGACCCTCGAGCAGCTCGGAGCGTTCCTCCGGATCGAGCCGGGCGGCCTCGGCTTCGAGCTGCACGGAGACGGCGAGCGTGTCCCCTCCTGTGCTGGTCGCAGATCCGGGGGACACCCCCGGGCCCCCGGGCCCGAACGGCTCGGCCAGCTTGGCGGCGTCGTCGAGCTGATCCTCTCCGATGTTGACCACGATGAGGATCGGTTTCGTGGTGAGCAGGAACGAGGCCTTGAGCAGGTCGCGCTCGTCGGTCGACAGCGCCGCCCGGTAGAGGGGGGTGCCGTCGTCGAGGAACGTCTGGGCCCGCTCCAGGGCGGCGATC
>JAUZEX010000588.1 GCA_030838815.1 Actinomycetota bacterium | reverse complement strand
TGGCGGGGTTTGAGCGTAAACCGAACGCCGGTTCAGGGGAGGCGGGCGAGGGGGCCGTCCAGGGCGGCCAGGCCGTCCTCCACCAGGCTGGCGAGGGCGGCGCCGTCGAGGGCGGCGGACGGGCGGGGGCCGGCCCTGAGCTCGGCCAGCACGCGGCCCCGGCGCTGGCGGAACGAGCCCTCGTACGCCGGTTGCCGCGCACGGCGGCCGAGGGTCCGCCAGGGGACTCCGGCGGACGGCGTCCCGGTGTGTCGGGGTCCGGCGGACGGGTTCCGGGTCTGCCGGGGACGGGTGGCCGGGCGGGTCTCGGCGGCGATGGAGCTCGCGGTGGCGCAGCCGGGTTCCAGGGGGCATTCGGGGCACCGGGGAGCGTGGGGGCGGCAGAGGACGGCGCCGATGTCCATCAGGGCCAGCAGGCGGTCGCGGCCGTCGAGCGGCGCACCGGCCTCCCGGCTGGCGGCGGCGGCTTCGGAGGGCGAAAGCGTGCGCCCGGCCCGGCGTTCCACGACCCGGCGGATGTTGGTCTCGATGGCCGGCGCGTCACGCCCGTCGACCTGGGCCGCCAGGGCGTCGGCGGTGTAGTGGCCCACGCCGGGCAGGTCGGTGAGGGCTTCGGGCCAACCGTGGGCGGCGATCCGCTCCGCCGCCTCCCACAGGCGCCGGGCCCGGCGGGGGTAGCCGAGCGTGCCCCAGGCGGCGATCACCTGCCCCGGCCCGGCGGCGGCCATCGCCTCCGGGGTCGGGAACCGGGCCATGAACCCGGGCCACACGCCGGCCACCCGCCCGACCTGGGTCTGCTGCAGCATCACCTCCGACACGAGCACGGCCCACCGGTCGCGGGTCGTCCGCCACGGCAGGTCGTGGCGCCCGTGGTGGGCGTACCAGTCGGCGATGGCCGCCCCGCCCACGGTCGGGCCAGGGCTCATGGGAATGTCGTGGTCGAGGTGGTGCTGGAACTGCTCGACGAGCTGCTGCCGAACTTGCCCACGCTGATCGTGACCGCGGAACCCTTGGCGGCCTTCGAGTCGGCCGACGGGCTCTGGGCGATGACCCGTCCGGCATTGTTGGGGTCGAGCGACGTGACGTCCCGGGTGACGACCGTGAAACCGGCGTTCTGGAGTTCGGTGGTGGCGTCGCTCCTGCTCAGGCCCACGACGTTGGGGACCCGGACCTGCTCCTGGCCGGAGGAGATGATCAGCTGGATCTTGGAGCCCTTGGGGACCGAGGTGCCGGCCGGCGGGTTCGTGCCGATGACCTTGCCCGAGTCGACGGTGTCGCTGGCCTGGTACACCGACTCGGTGCTGATGGCCTTGGCCCCCAGGGTGTTGGCCGCCGTCACCGGGTCCTGGCCCGAGACGTCGGGGATCGTGACCTGCTCCTTGCCGGTGGAGACGTAGAGCGTGATGTCGGCGCCCTTCTCCACCTGGCTGTTGCCGGGCGGGTCGGTGCGGGTGACCTTGCCCGGGTCGACCGAGTCGCTCGTCTCCTGGCGCACCTTGTAGTTGAGGCCGGCGTCGCGCAGCTGGGACTGGGCGTCGTCGAGGGACTGCCCGGTCACATCGGGCACCTTGACCTGACCCTTGCCGGCGCTGACCTTGAGGTGGACGACGCCGCCCTTCTCGACCTTGTTACCCGGCTGGGGATCCTGGGAGACGACCTTGCCCGCGTCGACCTGTTCGTTGACCTCGGTCACCGAGTCGGGTTTGAGCCCGGCGTTCTCGATGAGGAGCTCGGCGTCGTGCTGCGTCTGACCGACGTAGTTGCCCACGGCCACCAGCGAGCCGCCGCCGCTGTTGCCGGAGAGCTGCTTGGCCAGCAGGTAGCCGAGCCCGGCCAGCACCGCCAGGAGGGCGATCAGGGCCAGCACGAACGGTGCCGCCGAGCGCCGGGGGGCGGTGGGGATCGCCGCCGACGGCACCACCGTGCCCACGGCGGTGCGGTCGTAGACCGTGTCCATCCGGGGATTGGCCACGGTCACGTCGGCGCCCATCACCGGCACCGCGGCCATCGGCACCGACGTCGTCTGCTCCCCCCGGCGGAAGCGGGCCAGGTCGGCCCGCATGTCGTCGGCCGAGGCGTAGCGGGCCTCGGGGCTCTTGGCCATGGCGGTGAGGATGATGTTCTCGAGGGCGACGGGGACGTCGGGATTCACCACCGTCGGCTTGGTCGGCTCCTCCCGGACATGCTTGTAGGCGACCGAGATCGGGCTCTCCCCGGTGAAGGGCGGGATCGCCGTCACCATCTCGTAGAGGACGACGCCGAGCGAGTACACGTCGGAGCGGGCGTCGACCGGCAGCCCCTGGGCCTGCTCGGGCGAGAAGTAGGTGGCGGTCCCCATCACCGAGCCGGTCTGGGTGAGGCCCTCGCTGGTGCCGGCCGCCCGGGCGATGCCGAAGTCGGTGACCTTCACCTGGCCCTGGGGGGTGAGGAGGATGTTGCCGGGTTTGACGTCGCGGTGGACGACGCCGCTGCGGTGGGCGAAGCCCAGCGCGCCGGCGATGTCGGAGGCGAGGTCGGCAGCCAGGTTGGGGTACAGCGGCCCCTCGGCCTGGATGGCCTCCCGCAGGCTGCGGCCCTCGACGTATTCCATGACGATGAAGTAGGTGCCGTCCTCCTCGCCCCAGTCGAAGACGGCCACGATATTGGGGTGGTTGAGGTTGGCGGCGGCCTGCGCCTCGCGCCGGAACCGCTGCACGAAGGCCGGGTCGCGGGCGAACTCGGCGAACAGCACCTTGAGCGCCACCCGGCGGTCGAGGAGCTGGTCGTGGGCCAGGTAGACCTCGGCCATCCCGCCCCGGGCCAGGTGCCGGACGATCTCGTACCGGTTCGTGTAGACCCGTTCGGGCATCGGTGGCACCCTACCGTCCGCCGGCTGGACGGCCGGCTGTCGTCGAAGTTGGTTTTTCCTGACCCGGAGTCGGGGACGGCGGCGGCGGCGGCGGGGCCAGCAGCTTGGCCAGCACCTTCCCGGCCACCGGGGCGGCCACCCGGCCGCCGGTCGCCTCGTCGCCGAGATCGCCGCCCCGCTCCACGATCACGGCGATGGCGAAGCGGGGCGCCTCGGCCGGGGCGAAGCCGATGAACCAGGCGTGGGGCGGCCCACCCGGCGCCTCGGCCGTACCGGTCTTGCCGGCCACGGTGAAGCCGGGGACGGCGGCGGCGGTGCCCGTCCCCCGCTTGACGACGTCGATCATCAGCTGGGTGACGGCGGCGGCCGTCGTCGGCGACACGGCCCGCTTCCACTCCGCGGGCCCGATCTTCCGGATGACCCGCCCGTCGGCGTCGCGGATCTCCCGCACGACGTGGGGCGCCATGAGCACCCCGCCGTTGGCGATGGCTCCGGCCACGGTGGCCATCTGCAGGGGGGTGACGGCGATGTCGCCCTGGCCGATGGCGGCGTTGGCGAAGCTCGGCTTGTTGTGGGCGAAGGTGCCGGCGGCGGGCCCGCCGCTGCGGGCCTCGGGCAGGTCGAACGGGACGTCCTCCGTGATCCCGAAGGCCTTCATCCCGTCGACGAGCTTCTCGCCGAGATCGAGCCCAACCTGGCCGAAGGTCGTGTTGCACGACACCCGGAAGCTCTCGGCCAGGGTCCCCCCGCAGGCGCTGTGGCCGAAGTTGGCCAGCTGCCTGTCGGACTGCGGCAGGGCGAGCGAGCGCAGCACCGGGTAGCGGCTCTCGACGGTGGCGGTTCCGGTGTCGAGAGCCGTGGCGGCGGTGACGACCTTGAACGTCGAACCCGGCGCGTAGCGCTCCCGGTAGGCCCGGGCCAGCATCGGGTTGGCGGGGTCGTCCGTGTAGCCCTTGAACGCCTGCTGGACGGCCTGGCTGGAGTGGGCGGCGAGCGGGTTGGGGTCGTAGGAGGGGAACGACCACAGGGCCACGATCTCGCCGGTGGTCGGGTCGAGCACCACCACCGACCCCCGGCGGTCGCCGAGGGCGTCGCGGGCCGCCTCCTGGGCGGCGTTGCTGAGCGACAGGACGGCATCCCCGGTCGGCTCCTTACCGATCAGCCAGTCGCCGAGGTTGTGGAACTGCCGGTCGACGTTGCGGCCGCTCAGGTCGCGGTTGTAGGCGTCCTCGGTGGCCG
>JAUZEX010000505.1 GCA_030838815.1 Actinomycetota bacterium | reverse complement strand
CAGGCGCCTCGCTCCGCGACCGGCGTTTTCAGCGTGACGGTCACGGGTCGCACGGCGATGTTCGTCCGCCGGGCGATCTCGGCCGGCGGGTCGCCCCGCAGCATCCGTGTGAAGCGGCGCCCGCCCGGGGCGGCGATGACCACGAGCCCGGCGCCGAGCTTGTCGGCGGAGCGGGCGATGGCCCGGCCGGCGTGGCGGGCCCGCACGACGGCCGTCCGGACCGGGAAGCCCTGTTCCTTCAAGCGGTCGGCGGCGGTGTCGACCACGACCCACTGGTCGTCCATCTCCCGGCGCGTCGGGTAGAGGCCGGGGTGCGGCAGGCCCAGGGCCGTCCCCCAGATGCGGGCCACCGACAGCACCACGACCTCGGGCCGTTCGGCACCGGCGGCGTCGACGACCGCGTCGAGGACGGCCTCGGGAAAGGGATCTCCGGCCGACGCGACGAGGATCGGCCCGACCGGAGTCGACACCGGGGACACCGGCGGCATCGGGGACACCGGCCGCACCGGCCGCACCGGCCCGGACGGCACCAGCTCCCCCGTCACTCGACCGCTCCCAACGGGAGGATGACGGCCACCTCGGGAACGGGGACCGGCGGCGCCGGCGGACGGGTGCGGGGGCCGGCCGCCCGGCGACGGTCCTCCATCCGGCGCCACCACGACAGCGGGAAGTAGGCCGCCACCACGGCCAGGCCCCCGAGGAACGCCGTTCCACCGCCGGCCACGCAGCCCTTGATGGCACAGGACGGAATGCCCACGGCCCAGACCACGAAGTACAGCCCGGCCAGCGCCAGGGCCAGGTACTTCATCCACTCCGGGAGCCGGTAGGGACGGGCCATGGCCGGATGCCAGCGGCGCAGGAAGTAGTAGCCGAGGAGGACGGGCACGAAGGAACCGACGTAGCCGACGTTGCTGAACACGTAGATGGTGGCGGGAGCACCGAAGAGGATCAGCACGAAGGTCAGCGCCACGTTGAGGCCCATGGCCACGTCGGGCACGTTGTTCCGGTTGAGGTGGGAGAGGATCCGGGGCGCCTGGCCGTCGAGCGACATCTGGTACAGCGAACGGGCGCACCCCATGATGGCGTTCAGGCTGGAGAGCGCCAGGGCGACCAGGAGCGTCACCGTCACGACCTTGTCGATGGCGGCGATGTGGACGACCTGGCCGGCGAAGCCGGCGAAGAGCGCCAGCGGGTCGGCTTTGACCGCTCCGGCCCCGAGCACGGCCAGCACGGAGAAGGGCAGGAGCGTGTAGATGAACACGCCGTAGCCGCCTTCCAGGTTCATGGCGATCGGGGCGTCGCGGTTCGGGTTACGGCATTCGCCGATGTAGCAGGCGGCCGCCTCCATGGCGATGACGTTCCAGGTGAACAGGGCCGAGAACTGCAGGTAGAGGAATAGCGAGTGCCCGGCGAAGAAGCCTGTTCCGTCGCCGAGCCGGAACGGGAACACGTTGTGCAGGTGCATCGTCGACGGTCGGAAGAAGGGCAGGACGGCCAGCAGCGTCAGGGGCACCATCGTGAGCAGGCCGAGGATCGTGGCCGCCACGGCGCCGAAGCGGATCCCGAGGAAGGCGACGGCGAACAGCGCCAGCGACAGCACCACGCCGACGACGACGGTGAACAGGCTGACGGGCTGGGTGCTGGCCAGCAGGTGGACGGTTCTCGTCGAGTCCTTGAACCCGAACAAGGTCGGCAGGTAGGCGCCGGTCAGCAGCATGTTGACCGCCACCACCGGGAACCAGCCCAGCCAGTACATCCACGAGGTCACGCCGTTGATGTGGCCCGAGGCCCGGGGCAGGCGCTCCTGGAAGGCGAAGGAGGCGTAGGCGGGGGCGCCGCCCGTCCGGTTGGGGAGCATGGCCGCCATCTCGGCCAAGAACATGCACAGGAGCCAGCCGGAGAGGGCCCAGAAGGCGAAATTCGGGAGGGCGGCCGAGCCGAGGCCGATCAGGGCCGGGGATGTGACCCCGGTGACCAGGATCGTGCCGGCCAGTCCGATGACGAAGGCACCCCACCAGTTCGTCTCTTTGGACAGTCCGCCTTCGACGTATTCCTCTACTCGGGGCGCCGAAGTCGACATCACAAATCCCCTTCTGTTTCGACCGTGTTTCTGCTTACTGACCTCAGCTGATTGAGGGCATTCGTAAGCCCCAGGCTGCAATCATGGTCGGATAGAGGAAGCTGAATGTTTCGTCGTCGTGAAAGGCGCCGAGCCGGTCAATTTCGTCGTCCGACAGCACGCCGGCGCCGGTGAGCCGGTCCCGGAAGCACTCCACGGTGAGGCGCCACATCTCCGCCGCCGCCGTGCGGTGCAGGCCGACGGCGACCCGCCCTTCCGCCCCGACGTCGCCGAGACCGGCGCCGAGGAGCGCGGCGGCGATGGTCCGGCCGTAGTCGGGGTCGTAGCCGGCCTTGGCCATGAGGTCCATGAGCCGGCGGTTGGCGTCGTCGAAGAACGCCGAGTCGGGGGCCGGCCCGGCGACGAGCGAGCCGCAGTCCAGACCCTCCTCCATGAGGACGCCGCCGGGGGCGAGGGCGGCCGCCATCCGCTCGAGGGCCTGCTCCCGCTCGGGGAGGTGCTGGAGGACCATGCGGGAGTGGACCAGGTCGTAGGCGCCGTCCTCGAGATCGTCGACGGTGATGTCGTGGCGCCGGACCTCCAGGTTGGGTTCGTCGAGCTGCTCGAGGAAGTCGGTCTCGACGTCGGTGGCCACGACCGTGCCGGACGGGCCGACGCGCTGGCACAGCCAGCGGGTGATCGACCCCGCGCCGCCGCCGACCTCCAGGCAGCGCCAGCCGGGGCCGACGCCGAGGGCCTCGAGGTGGCGGATCGTGCCCGGGTCGTACACCTCCTGCACGAGCTCGAGGCGCCGGTGCTCGAGCTCCCAGGCGTGGCGGAAGGCATAGGTCCCGGTGCTCACGGTTTCCCCTTTCGGACGATTCCGAAGCCGGACGGGCCGGCGCTCACGGGCGCCGCTCCTGGACGAGGCCGAACTCGGCGCCGGCGTCGAGGAGGGCGCCGACCAGGTACTCCCCGTACGAGCGTTCGCCGATCACGAGGAAGCCGTCGCCGTCGCGCACCACCAGGGCCGGCACCCGGGCGACCGACGTCCGCACCGCTGAACCGTCGGCGGTGACGCCGAGGTCGACGGCGCAGACCTTGGCCAGGGCCGCGGTGGAGGCCGGGCCGTCGATCCGCAGGACCGTCCGACCGGGGGTGGCGTCGAGGACGGTGACGAGCCCGTCATCGGGTTCGGCCCGCCAGCGCTCGACCAGCGCCGGGCCCGCTCCGGCCGGGCCGAGGAGGAGCCACTCCCCCGGGCCGGAGCCCACGGCCAGGACTCCCTCGCCGGTGTCCCGGGCGGCCCCGAAGGCCACGCCGAGCGCGCCGGCCACGGCGCCGCCCACCGCCGCTTTCACGAGGACCTTGGCCCCGGCGCTCTCATCGGCGAGGACGAAGGCGCCGGAGCTGCCTCGACCAGGACCGCCGGACGCGGAGCCGGAGCGGTCGGGTCGAGATCCGGAGCCGGGGTCAGGCACGGAGCCTCACCCCCTCGGGGTCGAAGTGGGCCAGGTCGGCCATGACGGTCACGGCGGCCCCGGTGCCGTCGGGCAGCCGTACCGTCACGACGGTGCCGGCGGAGGCGAGCCGCCGGTCGACGTAGCCGAGGCAGATCGAGCGGCCGAGCGTCGGCGACATCCGGCTGGAGGTGATCCGGCCGACGATCGTGGTGCCCTCCACGAGCTGGCAGCCCTCGGGCGGGACCACCGTGCCGTCGACCGGCTGGAGCCCGACCAGCTGCGTCGTCGGTCCGCCGCCCGCGGCGACCCAGGCCAGCTCGGGCTTGCCGAGGAAATCGGCCTTGTCCGGCTTGACCAGCCAGTCGAGCCCGGCGGCGTAGGCGGAGGTGAGGCCGTCGCTGTCCTGGCCGACGATCAGATGGCCCTTCTCGAGCCGCATGATCCGCTGCGCCTCGACCCCGAAGGGTTGGCAGCCGAGGTCGCGGCCGATGTCGAGGAGGGCCTCCCAGACCGGCAGGCCCCGATCGGCCGGCACGTGGAGCTCGTAGCTCAGCTCGCCGGTGAAGCCGATCCGCCAGGTGAAGCACCCGGGAACGCCGGCGATGGTGGCCGACCGCACCTGCATGTAGGCGAAGGCCTCGGGCGACAGGTCGAGGTCCGGGGCGAGGCGCCCGAGCAGCGCTCGGGAGTTCGGCCCGGCGACGTTGATGCTGGCGTAGTCGCCCACCACCGGGGTGACGTGGATGCGCCACTCCGGATGGTCGGTGGCGAGAACGTGCTCGATGAGGTTGAGGACGGCCTCGGCGCCCGACGACGTCGTCGACATCACGTAGTGGTCAGGGCCGAGATGGCCGGTGACGCCGTCGTCGAACACGACCCCGTCGTCGCCGCACATCACGCCGTAGCGGACGGCGCCCTCGGCCAGCTTGGACCACTTGTTGACGTAGAGGAGATTCAGCAGCAGGGGGACGTCGGGCCCGCGCAGGTCGAGTTTCCCCAACGGTGTGACGTCGATGATGCCGACGCTGCTGCGGACGTTGCGGACCTCGCCCGCCGGGTCGCCGTAGTGGTCGGGCCGGATCCACGCCCCGGCCACCAGCGGCCGGGCCCCGTGGGCTTCGTGCCACCCCTGCATCGGGGAGCGCCGCACCGGCTCGAACTGCCGCCCGGCCAGTGCCCCCAGGCTCATCGGGGCATAGGGCGGCCGCCACACGGTCGTGCCGGTTTCTGCGATCGTCCGCCCGGTCGCCTCGGCCAGCACGGCCACGGCGTTGACCGTTTCCAGCTTCCCCTGGGCCGACCCCATGGTGACGGTCGTGAACCGCTTGAGCAGCTCCACGGACTCGTACCCCTCGTGCGCCGCCCCGATGAGGTCCTTGGAGCTGACATCCTCGGAGTAATCGACAATCCCGTGTGTCGTGGACCGGAACAACGCCGGATGGGGAGCCACCGGCAGGGAGGCCGGACGGTGGTCGTCGGGGCCGGATGCGCGATCCGTCCGATCCTGTCGGTCGGATCGCGCATCCGAACGGGCGGCCGCCGTCCTCCCGACCGCCGATCCGTGGGCAACGAGCTCGTCAATCGTGCCGTCGCCGAGGAGTCCACCCGTGACCAGAACCGAGTCCGGTAAGCCGTCGCCGGGCCGGAAGCGGGCGGCGGACGGGTCGTAGACCGGGCGGTCGCCGGCCATGTTCAGCAACGAAGTCGGGGCGGTCCACCCGACCGCGGTGACCAGGAGGTCGCACTCGACCGTCGAGCCGTCACCGAGCTCGACGGCACGCAGAGCGCCCCGACCTGTCGTTCGCACGATGTTCTCGCCTCGGCGGGCGTCGACCAGGCGGGTGATCTCGACGCCGGCGTCTTCCAGGTCGGCGGCGGCGGCGTCGCCTTCGGCGTTGGCGGTGAAGACGACCGCCCGGGTGCCGGGTTTCACCGCCCACAGGTTGACGAGGCGCCGGACGGCGGTCGAGAGCATCACACCGGGCAGGTCGTTGCCGGCGAAGACGTAGGGTCGCTCGATCAGGCCGGCGGCCACGACGACCGTGCGAGCCCGGGTCTTCACCAGCCGCTCCCGCACCGCCGGGCCTGTGGAGGGTGCGGCCCACCGCGACGGTTGGCCACGGCCTCCACAGGCCGGAGGAACGCTCCGCTGCAGGACGGCCATCCAGTCGTCGTCGTAGCGGGCGGTCACGACTGAGTTCGTCAGCACTTCGATGCCGGGCGAAGCGTCGACCGCGGCACGCAGCTCGGC